>DIXV01000065.1:3199-5485 GCA_002436115.1 Streptococcus sp. UBA6071
ATCTTTTTGACCACCTTCCAAGTTGTAAGCTCAGTATTCACCTAAAATGTCCTCCAACTCTCTTTGGGTAGCAACTAATGTTGCAAATTCAGGATTTGTTTTAAGCAGTTCCTCAGGATCTGCAACCTGTGCCTGTCCATTTCTTCCCATAAACAGAACTTGATCAGCCTGCAAGACCTGTTTCATCTTATGAGAGATGAAAAGAACAATAGCCTGTTTGGCTGCTAACTTGATATAATCAAACAAAACTTGCTCATTACTTGCGTCAATACTAGATGTCATTTCATCAAAAATATAAATTGACCGTTGAACCAAAATAGAGCGGGCTAAAATAATCTGCTGGACTTGTCCGGGGGATAAACGACTCCCGTTTTCTCCAACCATAGTATCTAGCCCTTCTGGTAAGTCTTTTAAAAAGGGCAGAAGCTTCTTACTGGCTAACCAATTTAAAACCTCTTCTTTAGTCATATCTGCTCCAAAAGTAAGGTTGTCATATACGCTCTTGTTAAAGAGGTAACTATTTGGCGAAACAAAAAGAATGTTCTCCTGCAAAGCCTTTTGGCTTATTGTTGACAAGGGTTGGCCATCTAGATAAACCTCTCCAGTCTGAGCAATGAGTTGCTTTTGGATAATTTTAGCGAGTGTTGTTTTTCCTCTACCGCTCTCACCTGCAATGGCAAAAACTTGACCTTTGGGGATACGGACCGAAAGGTCATTTAAGACAGGATCCGCATCATAAGAAAAACTGACGTGATCCAGAACAAGCTCTGATAAGGAAGGGTTCAAAAGTGCTTGCCCTACTTCTTTCGTTTCTCCTTTATTCACTGAATCAAGAAAAGTATAGATACGATCTGCCATCTTCGTATTCATCATAACCAGATGCATCCCGTACCCCATTTCACGAATAGGTGCAAAAAACTCCGCTGCAATGAGGACAAAGAAGATTAAACTCAGTAGGCTTAAGTTGTCACTTGCTAAACTACGAGCGGCAAAGAAACCTGAAATACCAACACCCAGATACATTACCCCATCCATATAGCCAACAGATTCAAGCTGAAAGCGAAGAAGCGTCATGGTTGATTGACGGAAAATCTCCGCTTTCTCAATGAAAGTCTGCTCGTATCGTTCATCTGCGCCATAGACATAAAGGGTGTTTAACCCCTTAAGATCATCCATAAAGAGGTTGCCTACATCCATATACGTCGCCCAATAATGCTCCATAATCGTTTTGGAGCGTTTTTGCATCAGCAAGATAGAAATAGGGATAAGGGGTAAACATAGAAGAAAGACGACCCCTCCCATAGGGTAAATAAAGGCTACTAAAAGTAAAATCGTTGTACAGTTTAAGTAGGCTTTAAAGGAAATGGAAAGATAGTGTTGGAAATAGGTATCAAGATGGTCAATTCCTTGAGAAGCCACCACCATCAGGTCAGCCATTGTAAAGTTGTCATCAAACTCACCAGCATTGTCTTCAAAAGCTTTTAGAAAATCCGTTTTTAGTTTATTTCGGGCATACTGAGAAGCCACCCCTTGATACTGACGTGCCAAAATAGAGGCCAAATAGCCAATTATTGACAAACCTAATAAGATCAAGACAAAACTCATCAGATGAATCGCCTTTTCCTGGTAGAGGTTAGAAATGAGCTGAGCAATAAGATAAAAGGATAGGATACGCATGAGAAACTGAATCCAGGAAAAGAAAGCTCCCTTATATAAGGAACTTAAGTGAGGACCGACTTCAGCTTTTAAGCGCCTCAGTAAAGCTTTTCTTTTTGTTCGCGATATGCGTTGAGTTTGTTGGGACATAAGACCTCGTGTGTGATAGAAATAAAGTAATGACTGCGTTAGAGAGGCAACTAAACTCTCTTTCTCCGATTGTCAAACAATAGAAAATGTTATTCTCAATTATAGCATAAGTCAGAAAAGATGAACAGGAACCCGAATCAAGCGCCTTCTAGCTTTCTAAACTAAGTCATCAAAGACAAGAGTTTACCTGCCCCGTGGATGATTGATAAACGATATGCTACTGAGTGACCTTCCCTAGATTTAACCATGGCTTTTTAGAATCCCTGAGATTTAACTGGAATAATTTCATCTTGTTTGCTAAAGAACGAGTCAGATGAACCCATTGCTATACAATGCCTCCACAAAAACACCTGCTAAAAGATATCACCCCTTCTAAAGAGACTCCTCTTACCCTCATATCCAAATCGGGTCTATTCTTCAACGCAAAGATTTTTCTAAATATGGCAGGGGATTTTTCTTATTTTTCCTAAATAATGAAAA
>DIXV01000065.1:5732-6178 GCA_002436115.1 Streptococcus sp. UBA6071
TATTTATGATAAAATGTAAGCATATTAATTAAAAGGAGTTGGTTGATTTGGCAAATAATAAAATGTTGGCAATGATTCTCGCAGGTGGTCGTGGGACACGCTTAGAAGGGTTGACTAAAAAAGTCGCTAAACCTGCTGTTGCTTTTGGTGGTAAGTATAGGATTATTGACTTCCCTTTAAGTAATTGTGCAAATTCTGGAGTTGATGTCGTAGGGGTCTTAACCCAGTACGAGTCCGTTCAACTGAACTCCTATGTAGCAAAATCACAACGTTGGGGATTGGATGTACAGGATTCTGGTATCTTTGTTCTACCTCCTCGTGAGAAAATTGGTGGTTTTGGTCTCTACAAGGGAACAGCCGATGCCATTACTCAAAATATTGACTTCATTGATTTGAATGAACCGGAATATATTCTCGTTTTATCTGGAGATCATATTTATAAAATG
>DIXV01000065.1:6368-8319 GCA_002436115.1 Streptococcus sp. UBA6071
TATTTATAAAATGAACTATGATAAACTCCTTGAGAGTCATGAACGCAATAAGGCTGAAGCGACAATTGCAGTTATCGAGGTGCCACTAAAAGAAGCTTCTCGCTTCGGTATCATGAATACCGATGATAACCTACGTATTGAAGAGTTTGAAGAAAAACCCGCTAATCCAAAGAGCAATCTCGCCTCTATGGGAATTTACATCTTTAACTGGAAAACCTTGAAAAAATACCTCTTAGAAGATGAAGATTTGGAAAACTCTACACATGATTTTGGTCACGATATCATTCCTCGCTATTTAGAAGATGGTCTCAAACTTTATGCACATCCTTACAAAGGTTACTGGAAGGATGTTGGTACCGTTAACAGCCTCTGGGAATCTAATATGGACTTGCTTGACCAGTCCAACGATTTGGATCTATCGGATTCTTCTTGGCGGATTTACTCTCAAGACTCTGGTTCTCCCGCCCAAGTCATTGGTAAAAATGCTGTGGTAAAAACGGCATACGTTGATAAGGGAGCTGTTATTGAAGGTTACGTTGAACACTCCGTCATTTCCACCAATGTCCGCATTGCCAAAGATGCTGAAATCAGAAATTCTGTCTTATTGCCAGGTGCAGAGATTGCGGCCAATACCGAATTGGATTATGTTATCGTTGCCGAAAATATCAAAGTCGGTCCTAATGTCACCTTGACAGGACAACCAGATGACATTTTACTCATTGATAAAGATATTGCAAATAATAAGGAGGATTAGCATGCTCAGAAATACACTCGGGATTGTCAATATTAACGGAAGGAACGTTGATTTTGGTGCTGACTTTATGCCCCACCGTGGCAACCAAGTCTATGGTTTTTTGGGTCGCTATCGCCTAGTTGACTTTGTCCTATCCAATATGTCCAACTCTGGTATAACCGAATACCAAGTCTATATGCCTGCCAACATGCGCTCAACTATTCAGCATATTGGAACGGGTAAACAGTATAATATTAATAGCAAGCGTGGACGTCTACGCCTCTTAAATAGTTCGACCTCCATTAACTCCATCTACCAACATGATGTCAAAGCTTTCACAGATAACCTACACTACATTGAAAGCTCCAGCAAGGAATATGTTCTCTTAGCCCCAAGTTACTTCATCTATAGTCAAGATTTTAATAAAGTCATGGACCAACATGAGGAAACGGGAGCGGATATCACTGTTCTTTATAAGAATATTAGTGATGCTAAAAATTCTTTCATTGGCTGTGATACCATTAAGTTTGATAACAATAAACGCATCACTAGTTTTGAAGAGAACCATGGAAAATATAAAAATCGACAAATTTCCCTTGAAGCTTACCTTCTTAAACGTAGCCTCTTTATTGAGTTAATTCAACGAGCTAATAAGGTGTCTTCTCTATACTGGTTCAAAGAAATCCTAGCAGATGTTGTTAATGACTACAAAGTTATGGGCTATGCTCACCGAGATTTTGTAGCTTGTATCAACAATGTAGAGTCTTACTTTAAGACACAGATTGAATTGTTTGATGTGGATATTCGTAGACTGCTCTTTAAACCTAAATGGCCTATTCATACACAAACAACTGATACAGCACCTACTCTCTATGGTCCCTTGGCTGAGGTTAGCGGTAGCTTAATTTCAAATGGTGGTATTATTGATGGAGAAGTCCAAAATAGCGTCATCGATCGTGAGGTTATCATTGAGGAAGGCGTCGTTGTCAAGAATTCCATTATCCTCAGTGGTGTCACTATTCGTCGTGGTGCCAATATAGAAAATGCCATCATTGACAAAGAAACAGAAATTAGACATCCTATTGATATAAAAGGGACACCTGAAAACCCTGTTTACATCAAACCACGTGAAATTATTTAATGGTTAGCTTTCTACGAGGCTGGGAAAAGTCCCATCCTCGTAGATTTTGATTACCTATAAAGTAAAAAGAAATACTT
>DIXV01000065.1:8556-18364 GCA_002436115.1 Streptococcus sp. UBA6071
CTAGATTTTGATTACCTATAAAGTATAAAGAAACACCTAGGTGCAAGAGTTTATTTCAGTTTCCGTCTTGCCCTTGTCTTTTAAATTAGAAAGGATATCCAAGTGACTCAATCTATTTTATTTGTTGCCTCTGAAGGCTTACCCTATATTAAAAGTGGTGGTTTAGCTGATGTCATCGGTTCCCTCCCTAAAGAATTACAGAAAAATGGTTCTGATGTCCGTGTGGTTCTTCCCCTCTACCAAAAAATGGCTATTGAGGACCACGAACGTTTTGACTATGTGGTTAGCTATGATGTCAATGCGGGCAATATTCATACCATGGCAAATGTTTACAGTGAAGTGGTTGATGGGGTGACCTTCTACTTTATTGAACATCAGCTTATTTTTGAGCGTGATCAACTTTATGGTTATGATGATGACGCCTACCGCTTTGGATTTTTCCAACACGCCACTTGTCGACTTTTGGAGGCTCTTAACTACTTCCCAGATGTCATCCATACACATGATTGGCATACAGCTGCTATCCCTTTCCTTTGTCGAACCTTTTATGGTTATCGAAAAGAGTTTCAAACTATCAAACAAGTATTGACCATCCACAATTTAGCCTTCCAAGGTGTCTTTCCACAGCATGAGCTTTGGGCAAGCCTTGGCATGGACTTTACGTATTTCCTTGATGGAACAGCGCGTTTTTACGATGACCAAATCAGCTATATGAAGCTTGGTATTCTCTATGCCGATAAAGTGACCACCGTCTCCAATACCTATGCCCAAGAAATTTTGACGGATGAATTTGGCGAAAACATGCAACATGTCCTCGGTCTTCGCTATTATGATTTATCTGGCATCGTTAACGGTATTGACTACGATATTTGGAACACTGAAACAGATAAGGCTTTAGCGAAACCCTACAACCTTAAAACAATAAAAGACAAGATACAAAACAAGCTAGCTCTTCAAGCAGAGTTTGGTCTCCCTGAAGACAAAGATACTATCTTGGTTGGTGTAGTTTCCCGCCTAACTTGGCAAAAAGGTTTCTATCTTATGGTAGAGAAATTACCAGAGATGCTACAAGCCAAGGTACAGTTTGTAATCTTGGGAAATGGGGAAACCAATATTGAAAACACTTTCCACTACTACAAGGAAGCTTACCCCGATAAATTCGCCTTCTATCAAGGCTACAATGAACAATTAGCACATCAAATTTATGCCGGTAGCGATCTCTTTTTCATGCCGTCCATGTTTGAACCGTGTGGAATTAGCCAATTGATTGCCATGCATTACGGTAGTCTACCTCTGGTCCGTGAAACTGGTGGCCTCAAAGATACTGTTCAGGCCTATAATCAGTTTAATCAAGAAGGAACTGGTTTTGTCTTTTCGGGGAAATCAGCTGATGCCATGCGTATGGTCTTTGACTATGCTCTTGACACCTACTATAATAGACCCAAAGATTGGCAAGCCATGGTCAAACAAGCCATGGCCAAAGATGTTAGCTGGAAAAGTTCAGCCCACGCCTATCAAGAACTCTATGAGAGTATCACAACCTCCTAACTAAGAGAGTTTACTCATGGAGATCATCTAGGCAAAACTCCCCTTCTGGGAATAATCTTCTTTCTGTTAAAAACAGAAAAGTGACATACGCTGTCTTTCTTCTGAGCTCCCATCTTTGTTTCTATGCGGTCCTTAAATGAGCCTTCCCTCCTTTGATGACCACATCCTCTATGTTTTATGCTAGATAGTAAGGAGAATCTATGACCACTTTTGGAGAACAAGACCTCTATTACCTCAACACAGGCCAACATACCAACCTCTATGACAATATGGGGGCACATCTTATTAAGTCCGGCAATAAAATATTAGGTGCTGAATTTCGTGTCTTTGCACCCAATGCGCGCGAAATTTATGTCGTTGGTGACTTCAATAATTGGCAGAAAGTAAATCCTTTAACCCAAACTTGGGATGGTATTTTTGAAACATATATTGACGGAATCAAATCCCTGACACTTTATAAGTACCTTATTATCACAGCTGATGGTCAAGAAATTACCAAGTCAGATCCTTATGCCTTCTACAGCGAGACACGTCCGGGTACTGCCTCATCAACCTATAACTTTCGTTATAAATTCAAAGATGAAGATTGGATGTATCAACGGGTTAGTTATGACTTCAAAAAATCACCTGTTTCTATTTATGAGTTGCACCTAGGATCTTGGAAAAGAAAAAGAGATGAACAAGACGATGCTGAACCACCTCTTAATTATTTTTATTCCTACAAAGAAATCGCTCCTCAAGTCATCAAACATGTTAAAGCCCATGGTTTTACGCATATTGAACTGATGCCTATCATGGAACATCCACTAGATGCATCATGGGGCTATCAAGTGACTGGCTACTACAGTGTCACCAGTCGGTATGGCAAGCCAGATGAGCTCAAGTATTTCATCGATGCCTGCCACAAGGAAGGAATCGGGGTTATCCTTGATTGGGTTCCTCTTCACTTCTGTAAAGATGCCCACGGCCTCTATATGTTTGATGGTAGTCCCGTCTACGAATACCCACAGGAATACGACCGTGAAAACCATCAGTGGGGAACGGCTAACTTTGACTTGGGTAAAGGATCAACCCAAAGTTTTCTGCTTTCCAATATCAAGTATTGGTTAGAGCAATTCCATTTTGACGGTATTCGTGTCGATGCGCTTTCCTATCTTCTTTATTGGCGTGGGGAAACAGAGGAAGATAAGATCAACCATGCTGCACTTGAATTCATTAAACGCGTTAATGCCCTTGTTCACACGGAATTTAAAGGTGTCATGATGATTGCTGAAGATTCCTCTAGTTACTCTGGTATTACCCATCCTCTAGAACAGGACGGAATCGGTTTTGACCTCAAATGGGATCTGGGTTGGATGAACGATACCCTCAATTATTTTGAACGTCAACCAATCTACAGACCACACCATAGTAACGATATCACTTTTGGAATGTTCTACAATCACAATGAACAGTTTATCCTGCCGCTCTCTCACGATGAAGTCGTTCATGGAAAATTATCAATTGTTGAGAAGATGCAAGGGAGCTATGAGGACCAATTTCACCAAGCTAGAAGCTACTATGCTTATTTCTTTGCTCATCCTGGGAAAAAACACCTTTTCATGGGCAATGAATGGGGGCATGTCCGTGAATGGCATGAATATCGGGAAATGGATTGGTTCTTATTGGCCTATCCAATGCACTATAGCTTTCACCAAATGATGCTAACACTTACTAAATTCTACCGTCATAATTCCGCCTTATGGGAACGTGATTTTACTGATGGTGGCTTTGACTGGACAGCAATTAAGGAAGAAGCTAACTTCTTTGCTTTCCGACGATTTAGTCGCGAACAAGAGATTTTGGTACTTAACAATTTCAATGATCAGAATCTCTATGATGTCGAACTCCATCTACCAGATGGTTCTGAATACCAGCTAGTCTTCTCCTCTAATGAACTCCCCGTTGACAAATTTAGCCTTTATGTTAAGGACGGAAAGACATGGGTGACTATTCCACGCTTCACAACTTATTATCTCGAAAAGGTTAAATAGACAAGTTTTCTGCTAGTATTGATCTCTTTCTAGTGAGACTTTATTTCCTTTAAGAACTCAAATCTCCACCTCTTTAATGGGTGGGGGTTTTTTATTAGTCACTTACCTCATCACCCTAAAGTGCTTAGCTTTTTTTAAAAAAAGAGAGGACAAAACATCCCCTCCCTATAGCAAGATTTATCAATTTCTGCACCAGCAAGTGTCTCAAAATTGACGACTTTATCTGAGCGCTCAATCGTCAAGCCTCTTTCTCCCAGCTCATAAGCGAGACAGCACGCCATCCTTCATTTCATAGACCGCATCACACTTTTCAATCATTCGTTGATCGTGTGTGACCATTATTGTAGCCTTGTTTTTTCCTTTACTCTCCTTAAAGAGAATATCCACTACTTCAAAAGCACGCTCTGAATCCAAACTAGCTGTTGGTTCATCTGCTAGAATAATGGCTGGATCATTATAAAGCGCTCGAGCAATAGCAACACGTTGGCGCTCCCCACCTGATAATTCCTGTGGGAATTTTTTAGCAAGGGCAGTAATGTTTAGATCCTCTAACAATTGGCCCTGATAAGCTTCATTGCTTTTCTTGTTTATTTTGTCAACCAAAATTAACTGCTGTTCTACTGTTAAAAAAGGAATGAGGTTAGAGCTTTGTAAAATAAACCCAATCTCATTAAAACGTAGCGAGGCCCTCTTTTTTTCAGACAGGCCATTGTAAGAACGACCATTGATCAACAGAGTCCCACTGGTTGGTGTCTGTAAGCCACCTGCCAAAGTTAAAAAAGTGCTTTTCCCTGAGCCTGATGGGCCAATAAGGGCAACAAATTCTCCAGGTTGAATAGAAAACTGTGTGGATTGTAAAGCCGTAATCGTCTCTAATCCGTCTGTAAAACGTTTAGTAACATCTATAAATGTCAAAGATTCCATTATTTCAACCTCCTAACTCAATGCTTTTAAAGGATCGATCTTGACAACAGCTCGAACCGAGAACAGGGTTCCAATCAGTGCAAAGAATACCATCAAAGCAGAAATACTTGCAAAAAATAGCCAATTGGTTTCAAATGGAACCGCAGTCGGTAAGACGAAGGATGTTGCCCAAGTCGATAAGGCGCCTATTGTCAGACCGACAGATGTCAGTAAAAAGGTTTGGCTAAGTACTGCCTTAGCAATATAGGTATTTGCAATTCCTTGAGCCTTCATCACTCCAAAGAGTTGTATTTTTTGCATCGTCAAAACGTACATAAAAATAGCAATAACAATAGCCGCAATAGCAATTAAAAAACCAATCATGAAACCAAATGTTAAGACTTGGGGACGGTAACCAGGTAAATCATTGATAAAGGCATCAATAGTAATTGCTTCTAAACGATTAGAAGGGTAATCCTTTAAATCCCCTCTAACAACAAATGCATTCACGCGTGCCTGTTGGCTTTGTCCAAGTGACATGTCTTGATACACTGATGAGTCAATATAAATAACAGGGGCAACACTGTAAGTGGCACCTCTAGTATAGCCTACTATCACAAATGACTTATCGCTAGTAGATAGACTTATGGTATCTCCGATTTTAAATCCTGCTTGCTCAACAAGAGAATAATCAATAACAGCTTCATTGTCTTCCTTAAATAGTCGACCTTCCACAATATCGGGTGCTAAAAAGCTTTCTGGTTCAATAGCAAAAAAGCTGACCTTTTCTTTTTCGTCCTTACTGGGCTTTTCGCCAGTCCAGACAATCCCCGAAAATTGGGATAGTGACGCTACTTCGTCGGCCTCAATCTCTTCTTGAAGACCTTTTTCTAGCATAGACATATTTAATATCGAGTTGGAGTCAGTTGATAATAAAATCTTATCTGCCTCCCACTTATCAATCGCTTCTCGGTTATCTTTTGCGAGACCATAGGCAAGGCCGGTCAAGAAAAAAACAAGGTAAGAAATTAAAAAAAGTAACCCTAATATCAAGCTATAGCGTAGTTTAGAATGTTTCATTTCATTCAAAGCTAAAAACATGATGACACCTCTCTTTCGTAAATAATATTATAACATACTCATTCTTATCTTCCCAATCTATACTGTCAAAATTAAGACCTAAATATGCTTGCCTTTCACCAAACCTACCTGACAACGTATTACCATATTTCACTAGCAATGGGCTATTTTCCTGCTCTCATTTTTTTCTGTCAAGTGTCGTTGACCCACAAAAAAACACCCCATCATTAGACAAGAAATCTAATGATGGAAGTGTCATTTAAATCTGGAGATTACCTTTGTAAGAAAAGGATTTAAGTTTCCTATACTCTAAGCTTCTAAATGCCAGATATCTCTATTATAATCTGAAATCGTGCGGTCAGATGAGAAGAAGCCAGCCTTGGCAATGTTAACAATGACTTTGTCCAACCAAACATCACGGTTATCGTAATCAGCTAACATTTGTTCCTTCACCTTGATATAGTCTTCTAAATCAAGCAAGGTCATAAACCAATCCTTATTGATCAATTCATGGTGTAGGCGGTAAAGTCGCTCGTCATTTCCATAATGGCGTAATTGTTCGTTCGTGATGAAGTCAATCAACGGTTTGATCGCAGGACGCTTGTAAAATTGCTCAGCTACATAATCTCCCTTAGCATAGAGGTCAATTACCGATTGACTATCTTCACCGAAGATATAAATATTATCATCTCCAACCAACTCGTGGATTTCCACATTTGCTCCATCATCAGTCCCAAGCGTTAGGGCACCATTGAGCATAAACTTCATATTACCAGTACCAGAAGCTTCTTTAGAGGCTAGAGAGATTTGCTCAGAGATATCTGCTGCCGGAATTAAGAAGGTTGCTGCGGTAACGTTATAGTTTTCAACCATAACAACTTGTAGATGTGGGGAAACTTCTGCATCGTTGGCAATCATTTCAGATAAGGCCAAAATTAGGTGAATGATATCTTGTGCAATGGTATAAGCTGGTGCTGCTTTACCACCAAAGAAAACCGTAATTGGAGTTGCTGGAATATTGCCCGCTTTAATATCCAAATATTTATGAATCACATAAAGCACGTTCATTTGCTGACGTTTGTATTCATGCATACGCTTGATTTGGATATCAAAGATAGAGTTTGGATTGATCGTCACTCCTTGATTAACTTCCAAATGGTGCATTAATTTACGTTTGTTATGGCGCTTAATTTCTTCTAATTCTGCTTTAACAGACAAGTCGTCTTTAAAGTCTAAGAATTTTTCTAATTCTGCTGCATTGTGGTGATAACCATGTCCCAGAAGTTCATCAAGATAGGTAGCAAGACGAGGATTCGCATGCATGAGCCAACGACGGAAGGTAATCCCATTTGTCTTATTGTTAAACTTCTCTGGATAAAGTTCAAAGAATACCTTTAACTCAGAAGACTTGAGGATTTCTGTATGAAGAGCGGCTACACCATTTACTGAGAAACCATAGTGTATGTCCATATGAGCCATGTGAACACGGCCATACTCATCAATAATGCTAACTGCTGGATCAGGGTGGTTTGCCTTCACACGACGATCTAACTCTTCGATAATCGGTACCAAGTGTGGAACAACTTCGCGTAAGAACTCAAGAGGCCATTTCTCTAAAGCTTCAGCAAGGATGGTGTGGTTGGTGTAAGCAGTTATAGAAGAAACAATCTCAACAGCTTCATCAAACGACAATCCTCGTGCTGTTAACAGACGAATTAGTTCTGGAATAACCAGAGAAGGATGGGTATCGTTAATCTGAACAACAGCATAATCGGCTAAATCGTAAAGATTTGATCCCTTAGCAATTGCTTCATCAATCAATAATTGAGCGGCATTTGACACCATAAAATACTGTTGGAAAATACGAAGTAACTCACCTTCACGATTAGAATCATCTGGATAAAGGAAGAGGGTCAAATTTCGGAAAATATCTTGTTTATCAAACTGGATACCATCGTAGATGATATTGTCATCCACTGATCCCAAGTCAAAAAGACGTAAGCGATTTTTAGTAGCTGTTTTGTAACCAGGCACATCAATATCATAGAGTTTTGACGTCAAGGTAAAGTGCGCAAAAGGGACTTCATAAGCGATTTTAGAAGGTGTCAACCAAGAATCTGGTGTAATCCAAGCATTTGGCACAGCTTTTTGCTGATTATTTTCAAAAAGTTGCTGAAAGAGACCAAAATGATAATTGAGTCCTACTCCATCTCCGTTTAACCCCAAAGTCGCAATAGAATCCAAGAAACAGGCAGCCAGACGGCCTAAGCCACCATTACCCAAAGAAGGTTCCAATTCCACATCTTCAACTTCAAGCAAATCCTTTCCAGCATCTGAGAGTTGTCTCTTTACGTCATCGTAAATACCAAGATTGATAAGGTTATTAGACAAGAGTTTTCCAATCAAAAACTCTGCTGAAATATAATAAACTTTTTTCTTTTTACTGTTAGCTGCTAGTACCCCACTAGCTTGTTTTGTTAAGCTTAAAAGAGCATAATAAAGTTCCTCTTTACTACAATCTTCAATACGTTTAGCGTATAATTCCTGAACAAAATTTTGTAAATTAACCATGTTTTATTAATTCTCCTCTTAGCTCTACCTTTGTCGATAGTAAAGCTTGGTTAAATGTAGCAAGTTTTCTTGTACATTCTTATCAATTATAGCAGATTTCATCCGCCATTTCCAATTATTTCCGATAGTTGATGGCGTATTCATCCGACTGTAACTCCCTAAATCCAATAAATCCTGCATTGTCGTTATTGCTAGGTAACTGTTAGAAAGCCATGCTAAACGAATCATAGCCTGACTGGCACTTTCATCTGGGAACTTATGACTATAGTCATTGAAAAATTGACGTGTCTCTTCAGAAATATCATCTTCATACCACCCCCGTATACTGTTGTTGTCATGGGTTCCTGTATAGACGACGCTATTGATGCTTGAGCGATGGGGAAGATAAGTACTCTCTTCGTCTACATCAAAGGCAAACTGCAAGACCTTCATCCCTGCTAGTCCAAGACTCTCCCGAAGGGCAATGACGTCATCTGTAATCAGCCCCAAATCCTCAACAATGAGAGGCAAGTCAGGCCCAAATTCTTTTTGGAACACCTCGAAAAGTTTCTTGGCAGGGCCTTTAACCCAGCGACCATTAGTCGCAATTGCATCACCCACTGGAATCTCCCAATAGGCTTCAAAGCCTCTAAAGTGATCAATACGAATAAGATCGTAAAGTTTAAAAGCTTCTCGTAAACGAAGACACCACCAACTGTAGTTGTCTTCTGCCATAACAGACCAATCATAAAGAGGATTTCCCCAAAGTTGTCCCGTTTCAGAAAAAGCATCTGGTGGGCATCCTGCCACGACCGTCGGGCGACCTTCTTGATCTGTTTCAAAACAATGAGGATTGGTCCACATGTCACTACTATCTGAAGAAACATAGATTGGCATATCCCCAATAATCTTAATCCCTTTCTTATTAGCGTAGGTTTTAAGTTCTTGCCATTGCTGAAAGAAAAGGAATTGCAAGACTTTATGGTACTGAATCTCTTTGGAAAGTTTCTTGCGATAAAACCGCAAACCTTCTTCCTTGCGTTGACGAATCTCTTCGTCTTCCCAATCCAACCAAGACTGGTTACCAAAGTAGGTTCTTATGGCCATGTAATCTGCAAAATCAGACAACCAACTATGCTGCTCTGCCACAAATTGCTGGTAAGCTTCTTGATTGCCGTGCGTCTTAAAATTGTGAAAGACTTTTTCCATCAATGATTGATGGGCTTGAGAAACTTTCTCATAGTCTACAGACTCAGGATCATCTCCAAAGTCCAGTCCTTCTAAGTCCTCACTGACCAACAAATCCTTTTCAATCAAACGTTTGAGATCAATAAAGTAAGGATTGCCTGCAAAAGCTGAAAAGGACTGATAAGGGGAATTTCCATATGTCAGAGGCCCCAAAGGCAAGACTTGCCAATAAGTTTGACCTGATTTTTCCAGAAAATCAACAAAATCATAGGCTGATTTTCCAAGACTTCCAATCCCAAACTCATTTGCCAAAGAAGAAATGTGCAATAAGACACCACTTTGTCTTTTTTTCACATGAGTCCCCTTTCTTTTTAGAAATACTCAGTGTGCAAACGGTTACACCATACCATTATACACCACAATTTATTAAAATACAAGCCTTTCTCTATTCAAATGGAAAGTTTTAAGGTATAATACGATTGAAAAGGAGACTCCTATGGCTTTAC
>DIXV01000122.1:0-2003 GCA_002436115.1 Streptococcus sp. UBA6071
CCTCCCTCCTTTGATTTGATTCAGTACCAGAGGCAAGCTCTTCTAGATCCTCTTCTTTTTTTGAAAGACATTTGCACAATCTAGTCACAACAAAAAGGGCAGACAGACCGAACCCTAAGGTGTCCAATCTTGTCCTCCCTGTAGTCTTTCACAGAGCCTTTTAAAGTCTCACGTTTTTTGAACAACAATTTCCCAAGAAGCATCGGCAACCCGTTCAAAATAAGTCACCGGATAATGATTTTCAGCAGCCCACTGAGGAATACTTTCTGTCCCTTGGGTACAGTCAAATTTTATCAGCAACTCGTCCCCAACCTCTAGCTCTGCCATTTTCTTTTTCGCATCAATCAAGGGAAAAGGACAAACCAAACCGCCTGTTTCTAATGAATATCGCATTATTTCCTCCTATTTAGTTATAACTGTTTGTTTATGACTTGACTCGACTCGGACGGACAAAGGTAAAATACGACGCTGTCCAAACACCTAGAATTGTTACGAGTAAAGATAACCAACCTTTACTACTCATCACAGCTGTCGCAGTTAAACCGTTCCCGATCGTGCAACCACCAGCCCAAGCTGCACCTACCCCCATGAGAAGCCCACCAAAAAAACTCGCTTGAATGGTCTTCACATCAGGTAAACGCCACTTAAACTCATGTGTCAACCGTGCTGCTAGGTAAGAGCCAACAAAAATACCTAAAACAAGGAAGACCCCCCAATTTAACTTGCTTTGATCACCTGTCACAAAAAAGCTAATGATATCGGCTGATGGAGTCGTAATGCCCAGTCCACCAACTCGTCCTGTTGATTCGCTTAAGGGCCAGGCGATTAGCCCAATGAGCCCAACTGCTATGCCTGCTATAAACACATGGTAGCGTTTCTCCAAAAGATAATGTTTTATGCCAGTGTATCTGGCTGGCAAGCTAGCAACTTGTATTTTCGGTTTTTTTAGCGTTCGTATAAGAATCACTGCTACCACCGTAGCTAAGAGCCCTACCAGCAACCAAACAGAAACACCCAAACTAGCTGCCATATCTTCGTTAACGATCCAATAGCGGTTAAACCACTCGTACAGGGGTGTCAAGACGCCATATTTCATCATTGCAGCACTGAGCATATACATTAGAAGGGCAATCCAACTACCAATTAGACCTTCCCCAGCTCGATACCAAGTCCCTGTTGCACAGCCCCCAGCAAAAATAATCCCAATGCCAAAAAGAAATGAACCTACAATCACTCCGAGGACCGAATAGTCCTTATAAGGCAAAGAAACAACCCCCTGCTGAATCAACCACAATACACCAATACTCTGAATAAGAATGGCAATCAAAAAAGCATAAAATAAGCGATTATTCTTAGCGATGTACATATCTCTAAAACCACCAGTCATGCAAAACCTTGTCCGTTGTAGGACAAATCCAAATATCAGGCCGACAATACCACCTGAAAAAATCGTCCAAACCATGATTTCCTCCTTGCTCTTATGTTGTCATCGTCTATTGACGTATGGTTTAACCAAAACCACTCCACTATCTTACCATGCTAAGACAAACCTGCATAATCTAAATTTTTTATGGCTAACGATAAAAAATAGTTATGGTTAAGGCATGAGAGATATTGAATCATCTCATCAATCCCATCAAAAAACTCTCAAACACCTCCTCTTGAGGCGTTTGAGAGTATCGTGATAGCTTGAGAAAATTTCAGACAAGCCCATCCTAGCACTTAAGCACAGGGAGAAGCAATTGACTCAAAGAGCAAAAATCATCTAGATTTACACAAGGTTTGTCAGCTGTAAATTAGGTCTTCCCGTCTGACGGCCTGATAAAGCGAGAAGGCTCCATCCAAGTTTTCAACTGAGAAACCTTCCTGCTTGAGGAGACGTTCTGCTAGATAAGAGCGAAGCCCACTATGACAGCTAACGATATAAGCCGTAGACTTATCCAATTCAATCAGGCGATGCCGTAAGTCATCCAGAGGAATCGTGAGGGCATCTCTAAAGCGAC
>DIXV01000122.1:2134-5188 GCA_002436115.1 Streptococcus sp. UBA6071
AAGGGCATCTCTAAAGCGACCGTTTTCCAATTCATCAGGATTTCGGACATCTAAAAGGACCTTTCCTTGAGCTAGCTGGTTCTCAAGGTCATGCCACTGGACATTTTGACTCAATCCTTCAGCGAGATTCATCGCTGCATAACCAATCATATTGACAGGATCCTTGGCAGAACCAAAAGGAGGTGCATAGGTAAACTCTAACTCAGGTAAGTCGTAGATGGTCAGACCAGCCTTTATGGCCGTTGCTAAAATATCAATTCGCTTATCAACTCCTTTTTGACCCACGGCCTGAGCACCATAAATCTTACCATCCTTTTTTGAAAAAATGAGCTTAAGAAGTAAATCAACTGCCCCAGGATAGTAACTAGCATGGTCTTTTCCTGTCGTGTGGATAATACCCACATCAGAGCCTAGAGGACTGACCGACCGTTCACTAAGGCCAGTTGAAGCTGCTACCAAATCAAAGACTCTGACGATAGCTGTTCCGATACTTCCCTTATTTTGACGAGGGAGACCCGCAATGACATCAGCCACCTGGCGACCCTGACGGTTGGCTGGAGAGGCTAGAGAAATCAAGCTATCCTGACCTGTAAGTTGTTGCTTAACCACGATAGCATCACCGACCGCATAGATATGCTGCCGACTGGTTTGGTAAGCCTCATCCACCAAAATGCCCCCACGCAAGCCCAGTTTAAGACCAGCTTTTTCTGCTAATGAGGAGTCAGGCTGGACACCAACTGACAAAAGTGTTAGGTCTGATTGGAGACGGTTCCCATCTTCCAAGACAAGGGTATTTCCCTTATCTTCAACCGCGACAAGTGATTGATTGGTCAAAACCTTAATCCCATTTGCCACAAGCTCTGCCTCAACAAAAGCTGCCATTTCTTCATCCAGCTGTGGTAAAACCTGAGGTGCCTTTTCAAGTATCGTCACTTTTAGCCCTTTTTTAGCAAGATTTTCTGCCATCTCCAGACCAATAAAGCCAGCCCCAACGATAACTGCTTGACCGTCGTTGATGTGATCTAGCCTCGCCATAATCTTATCTAGGTCAGGAACATTTCTAAGACTAAAGACATTCATCGCCTCAGACAAGCCTTCAATGTCGGGAATAATAGGTTTGGCACCCGGAGATAGAACGAGTTCATCATAAGACGCTGTCACTTCTTTCCCCTTATGAAGCGCAATAACTTCCTGTTTGTCAGGATCAATTTTTATGACCTCATGGTTGGGACGAACATCTAGATTGAAACGCTTCTTCAGGCTTTCTGGCGTTTGAACAAGGAGGCTGTCTCGTTCTGCTATTTCTCCAGAAACATGGTAGGGAAGACCACAATTAGCGAAGGAAACAAAAGGGCCTCTTTCAAAGACAACAATTTCAGCATCCTCCATCAGACGGCGTAAGCGAGTCGCAGCTGACATCCCACCTGCGACACCACCAATAATGACTACTTTCATCCTATTTTCCTCCTTGAACTGGACCTCGCCAAGCGTTCATTCCACCCTTGACGTTAATAACAGTATACCCCTTTTTCCGCATTTTTTGAGCTGCCAACTGACTTCTCATCCCAGATTGGCAAATAATCAGATAGGTTTTATCCTTAGTATCTTTGAAACCATCAATTTTGTCCAACGGAACATTTCGAGATGCCTTAATATGCCCTGAGAGGTATTCTTGTTCTGTCCGAACATCAATTAATCGCATTTTCTCATCTGATATACAGCTTCCCAATTGCTTTATTGAGATAGAGTCCACTTGCTGTGGAAAACATTTTTTTAAAGAATGGAACATTATTTTTCTCCTTTATACCCTATAGGGTATCTAAAGAATAGCATAAAAGCGGATATTTTGTCAAAAATCAAACACGGCAAACTGATGCTAGTTGACAAAAATACCCTCCCATAGTATATTAAAAGCATGACAGATCAAAAAAGAAACATGCTCAACCGTCTCAAGCGAGCGGAAGGACAACTGCGGGGCATCCAGAAAATGGTTGACGAAGAGCACGACTGCATTGATATCGTGACACAACTCAGCGCAGTCCGATCCAGCATCAACCGTCTCATGGGACTGGCTATCGCTCAAAAAGTCAAAGATTGCATTGATAACCCCTCAAGCGACCCTGAAGAACAAGAAAGACGCATTCAGGAGGCGATTGACTTAGTCGTCAAGAAATAAGTCTGTTCTCCTTCTCTTCTCGGTGGTTGACAGCAACAACTAAAGACAGAAGAAAGGGAAGACAGGTCCTATCTGGTAAATCCTGAACAAGCTAGCCACCTCACCCTGTGACAGACCACACAGATAGCTCACTAATTGAAACAGCAGACAACATGTCTTGACTTTTCTAATCCTTCTTCTCTCAGGCTATAGTTTAACAACCCCTGTTTTTCCATTTGCAAAAGAAAACGCAGGGGGGCTTTTTTGCATAGCTTGAGGAGTCATTCAAGAGGTTAATCCCATATAATGACTTTCTTGGCGGACAAAAAAAGCCAAGCTTCTATTTATCAACTCCTGACAAATGGCAAAATGACGAAAAACACCCTCTGTTTTAGAGGGTGTCAATTGCTAACTGGATCGATTTAGGCAAACCATCCTACTATCGTTTGATGAAGCTTAGAGTTGGTGATAAGACATTGCTTATAAATCACTTAGAAGACGAACCTACTCCTGCTTTACACTAAGAGAACTCCAGTAGAGATTGAACGTCTATTGATCCCTCTTGTTGACAACCTCCCATACTATAATAGCAGTTGATAGCTATTTTATATTGAATGGTAAAGACAGTTATCCCTTTTCCATGGAAATCCCCAAGCAGGTTTAAGTTGTTAGACCAACTTTTTCATCTCTTCAATACGTGCTACAGTCGCATCATACTTTGTTTGGTAGTCGGCTTGTTTGTCTTTTTCTTTCTGAACGACTTCTGGTTTGGCATTGGCGACAAAGCGTTCGTTTCCGAGTTTCTTGCCAACCATATCCAGTTCTTTCTGCCATTTGGCTAATTCTTTATTGAGACGAGCTAGTTCTTCTTCAACATTGAGCAGGTCTGCTAGTGGCAA
>DIXV01000122.1:5422-8337 GCA_002436115.1 Streptococcus sp. UBA6071
GCTGAACTAATCTCTAAACGTTCTGGATTTGTCAGTCGTTTGATATAGTTAACCGTTGTCTTAAAGAAATTTTCTAACTGGCTGTCCTTTGTTTTAACAAGGATGGTGATTGGCTTACTTGGAGCAACATTTACTTCCGCACGCGCGTTACGCACGGCACGAATCAAGTCTTTGAGACTTTCCACTCCCTTGTGGGCGTCCGCATTTTCAAAGGCTGAGTTAACCACTGGGTAGTCTGCTACTACGATTGAGCCCTCAGCATACTGGGCGAAAATTTCCTCCGTCACAAACGGCATGATTGGGTGGAGGAGTCGAAGGATTTGGTCCAAGGTGTAAAGAAGGACTGAGCGTGTGATGGCTTTTTCATCTTCATTATCGCTGTAAAGCACTTCCTTAGTCAATTCCACATACCAGTTAGCAAATTCTTCCCAGATGAAGTTGTAGAGGATATGACCAGCCACACCAAACTCAAACTTATCAAAGTTTTCCGTCACCTTAGCGATGGTTTCGTTGAGATTATGAAGAATCCAGCGATCCGTCACGTTGCCAGCCTCACCAGATGCCACCTTAGCCACGTTCTCACGTGCCACATCCAGCGTCAAGCCTTCGTTATTCATAAGGATATAGCGGGAAATGTTCCAAATTTTATTGATAAAGTTCCATGAAGCATCCATCTTCTCATAAGAGAAGCGTACGTCCTGACCTGGTGCCGAGCCATTTGACAGGAACCAACGCAAGGCGTCTGCACCGTATTTCTCGATGACATCCATCGGATCAATGCCGTTACCAAGCGACTTGGACATTTTACGGCCATCTTCATCACGAATCAGTCCGTGGATTAAGACATTTTCAAACGGGCGCTGACCTGTAAATTCGAGGGATTGGAAGATCATGCGTGATACCCAGAAGAAAATAATGTCATAACCAGTAACAAGTGTTGATGTTGGGAAGTAGCGTTTGAAATCTGCGCTGTCTTCGTTGGGCCAACCCATGGTTGAGAATGGCCATAGGGCGGAGCTGAACCAGGTGTCCAAAACATCTTCATCTTGGACCCAACCGTCGCCTTCTGGAGCTTCTTCACCGACATATATCTCACCAGATTCATTGTACCAAGCAGGGATTTGGTGCCCCCACCAAAGTTGTCGTGAGATGACCCAGTCATGGACGTTGTCCATCCATTGGAGGAAGGTATCGTTGAAACGTGGTGGGTAGAAGTCTACCTTCTTATCTGTCTCTTGGTTGGCAATGGCATTTTTAGCCAGCTCATCCATTTTAACAAACCACTGTGTTGATAAGCGAGGTTCAACGACCACACCCGTACGTTCAGAATGACCAACTGAGTGAACACGTTGTTCAATCTCAACAAGGGCACCGATTTCTTCCAACTTAGCAACCACTGCCTTACGGGTCTCAAAACGGTCCATACCAGCAAATTCGCCCGCCATCTCATTCATAGTGCCATCTTCGTTCATAGCATTGACTTGGGGTAGCTTGTGGCGTTGACCAACTAAGAAATCATTAGGATCATGAGCAGGGGTGATTTTAACCACACCTGTTCCAAACTCTGGATCAGCATGTTCGTCAGCCACGATTGGAATAGGCTTGTTAACAATTGGCAAGATAACATTTTTACCAATCAAGTCCTTGTAACGTAGGTCTTCTGGGTTAACTGCAACCGCAACGTCACCAAACATGGTTTCTGGACGCGTCGTTGCGACCTGAAGCCCGCGCGAGCCATCTTCCAACATATAAGTCATATGATAGAAAGCACCTTCAACCTCTTTGTGGATAACTTCAATATCTGAAAGTGCTGTGCGTGCCGCTGGGTCCCAGTTGATGATAAACTCACCTCGGTAAATCCAGCCTTTTTTGTAGAGTTGGACGAAAACTTTGCGAACCGCTTCTGAAAGTCCCTCATCAAGCGTAAAACGCTCACGAGAGTAGTCCACTGAGAGCCCCATCTTCCCCCACTGCTCTTTGATGGTTGTTGCATATTCGTCTTTCCATTCCCAAACCTTGTCTAGGAATTTTTCACGACCGAGGTCATAGCGAGAAATCCCCTCTTTGGCTAATCGCTCCTCAACCTTGGCCTGAGTGGCAATCCCAGCATGGTCCATTCCCGGAAGCCAAAGGGTATCAAAGCCCTGCATGCGTTTTTGACGGATGATGATATCCTGCAAAGTCGTGTCCCAAGCGTGACCAAGGTGCAATTTACCAGTCACGTTTGGCGGTGGAATAACGATTGAATAGGGCTTCGCCTCCGCATTGCCTGATGGGGCAAAACTATCCGCCTCAAGCCATTTTTGATAACGCCCAGCCTCAACTTCAGCTGGATTGTATTTTGGTGATAATTCCTTTGACATTTTGTTGTTCTCCTTGTTCATTCTTTACTCTTTTGTAATTATAATCTTTACGGTTAACTGATAAACTGTGTCTAACGTGTTATTTGCATTTGTATAAGACCAGCTAACTAATCAATTCCTCCTACCCACTTAAAAGCTTCTTCCAAAACTTTTTGGGCATTTCTTAGGTGGATATCACCGTGGGAAAGGAGCAATTTCTCAGGCTGCCAAGCTTGGATTTGACGGACACACCTACGAGCTTCTTTCTTACCTTTCCAAAAAGTCAGGCGCAAATCTCGTGGGGTTTTTCCTTTTGGATAAGCGTTATCTCCAAATCTATACAGTAGGCGGTAGAAGAAAGGCATCTGAGCCGTTCTGATATTTTCAATCATATCTGTCACGATTAAGGTTCTGCTGGTCTTGTGGAAGAAAACAGCCTCTTTCATAAAATAGCTTCCCTTGAAAAGGAGTTGTTCCAGCTCTTTGGCCCAATCGCTTGGCGAGACATCTGTTAACGGCTGACCATCTGGTACATGTATACCTTGTGATTTAGCCCGTTTCGAAATCCCTGGT
>DIXV01000088.1:0-222 GCA_002436115.1 Streptococcus sp. UBA6071
TACCTTTTTTTTCGGAGGATAAGTTAGTCATTCTTGACCAGTTGTCAGATCTGACAACTGCTAAGAAGCGCCTCCTTTCGGATGATGCGCTCAAGCAACTCGAAGCTTATTTGCAGGCTCCCATTCAGACGACGAAATTGCTTCTTCTGATACCAGGTAAACTGGATGCAAAACGGCGAATTGTTAAGTTGCTCAAACGAGATGCTCAGATTTTCGAAGCAG
>DIXV01000088.1:441-12629 GCA_002436115.1 Streptococcus sp. UBA6071
TGGGGGGGGCGGGCCTTTTTAAAAAAAAAAAACAAAAGAAGAACACGACGAAAGCCTGTTTTAGAAGAACTTTTGGTCATGTCGCATTTTAATTTTAGTCACATTCAGGAAAATCTAAATTTTCTGGCAATCTATAAAGGAAAATCTCATATCACCTCGGCTGATATTCAAGAGGCTATCCCAAAGACTTTACAGGATAATATCTTTCATTTGACTCAGTTGATTCTAAAACATAAGCTTGATGAGGCACGTAGTTTGGTCAAGGATTTGACCTTACAGGGTGAAGATGAAATCAAACTGATTGCGGTTATGCTCAATCAATTTCGCCTTTTTACTCAGGTGCGGCTCCTAACAAGTCGAGGAAAGAGAGAAGCTGAAGTTGTCTCTGAATTATCTGATATTCTTGGGAGGAGGGTAAATCCTTATCAGATCAGATTTGCCATTAGAGATAGCAAAGCTATCAGCTTAGAACAGCTTAAACGAGCCTTGTCCCTTTTAATCCAGACGGATTATCAGATTAAGTCAGGTCTGCATGATAAGTCATATCTCTTTGATGTGGCTCTAATAAAACTTGCCAATTAATGGTTTTTTAATCAAAATACTTGAGAAAGCCCTTAATTTGCGTTACTATTACATTAATCAATTGAGAGAAAAGAGGTTTACTTATGGCAATTATTCTACCAGAACTCCCTTACAGTTACGATGCGTTAGCACCGTACATTGATGCAGAAACCATGACCATTCATCACGACAAACACCATGCAACCTATGTGGCAAATGCTAATGCTGCACTTGAGAAGCATCCTGAGATTGGTGAAGATTTGGAAGCTCTTTTGTCAAATGTTGAGACAATTCCAGAGGATATTCGTCAAGCTTTTATTAATAATGTCGGTGGACACCTTAATCACAGCCTTTTCTGGGAACTACTAAGTCCAGAAAAGACAGAGCCATCAGCAGAATTAGCAGCTGATATCGTGAAAACGTTCGGATCATTTGAAGCTTTTCAAACAGCTTTTACAGCGGCAGCCGTAACACGATTTGGTTCTGGTTGGGCTTGGCTCGTGGTTTCACCAGATGGAGCCTTGGAAATTGTATCAACTGCAAATCAAGATAATCCCATTATGAATGGGGCAAAACCAATCCTAGCATTGGATGTTTGGGAACATGCATATTATATCACTTACCGCAATGTTCGACCAGACTATATCAAAGCGTTCTTTGCCATTATTAACTGGAATAAGGTTGATGAATTGTATCAAGAAGCTAAAAAATAAAGGTTGTAAAAGAGTCTCTGCATGAGGCTCTTTTACGTTAAAAGGCTTTTTGTGGAAACTGGACCTCTCCTGTTGGATGTTGAGACTGATAAAAGATAAGAATGGTTACTTTTTGCTAGCATGGATAAGGGGGTGCAATCCTTCAAGAAGAGATCGTTTCCTTGGATAGAAAGAGAGGGGATTCAGAACTTGAACACCTTTCAAGAGAGCAAATTCAAGTTAGTTATTGCAGTATAAACAAAAACTATGGATGACAGGAGGTGGTACTTAGAGTCTCTTTTTTTGCTTAAAAAAATCAGAAATCGGCATAAAAATATGGTACAATAGATAACATAATGTAAAAGAGTATCAAGGAGTTTTTTGTGAAAAAAAGAGTTGTTTTTTTAGTCTTATTTCTTTGGAGCATTTGCCAACCAAGGGTTACTTTGGCAGATGAACTGATAGATATCACCCGTGCAGCAGGTTATACAGATATTTCGGAGGTTTTTCGACCTAAATCCTCTATTGTGATTGATGCCAAGACAGGTGATGTGTTATGGGAGGATAATGCAGATGAGCTTCGTGACCCAGCCAGTCTCAGCAAAGTCATGACCCTTTATTTGGTATTTGAAGCCATGGCATCAGGACAGTTTACTGCTGAAACAGTCGTCACAGCCACTCCTACAGATCAGGCTATTTCAGAGATCTATGCAATCAGCAACAACAAAATCATAGCTGGTGTTGACTATAGTGTTTCTGAGTTAATCACAGCTACTGTTGTGCCTTCGTCTAACGTTGCAACTCTGATGCTGTCCCGTCTGGTGGAGGCCGATCCAGATGCTTTTATTGACAGGATGAATGCCAAAGCTCAAGAGTTAGGGATGACGAATTCTAAATTTTACAATTCTGGTGGAGCTGCAGCCACAGCTTTTCAGGGCTACTATAGTCCCAGCCGATACGACAATAGTCAGGTTAATCAAGCTACAGCAAGAGATTATGCTATCTTGACCTATCGTTTTCTTAATAACTTTCCAGATATTTTAACTTACACGGCTGCGATAAATCCTACCATTAAGGCGGGGACTCCTTATGAGGAAACCTTCTCTTCCCACCATTACTCCTTGCCTGGTATGACGTATGGTCTTGAAGGGATGACTGGATTAAAGACAGGGTCTAGTCCCAGTGCAGGGTTTAATCTAATCGCCACAGCTCAAAGGAGCGATCAATCTGTGATTGCTGTTACTATGGGGAGTGGCGATTGGTCAGATCAATCTGGTGAGCAAGGTCGCCATCCTTTTGTTAATGCCTTGGTTGAAAAAGCCTTTGCAGACTATGATTATAAGTTACTTTTAGATGCGGGTAAACAGACTGTATCAGGTAAGGAAGTGGAGTTGGAGACTCCGGTTTATGGAACAGTGACAGTAGGAGGAGAGGAACCGCAATTGGTTTATGAAGATGGTCGTGTCCGAGTGGACAATGGCTTATCTAAGGTATCTCCTTTACTTCTTGAAGAGCAAGCAGTTAAAGCCAGTGAGGTCGCACCTCCTGTTGAACAAGGTACGACCAGTAAGAGTTCTCATCTCATCACCTTGCTGCTTAGTCTTGGAGGTGGTATTTTAATCATTTTACTTGGCTTAATTGTCCTAAAAAGAAAAGGAAAAAACTAATCTCATCACTTGAGAATGAAGAGGTCTATTGCATAAGGGAATCCCCCTTATGAGGGCCTTTTTTAGTGGACGTTAAGGTTATTTAAGATAAGTCGTGTTTAAGTGGAAGTCTATCATTTTAATACGCTTGCCTTTATTTTAAAAGCTTCTTCTTCAACACTCTTGTTTTTTTTGCTAAAACAGCAAAAAAAGATTGAAAAAAGGCTTACAAAAGAGTAATATAATAAGTGAACTACTTTTATGGAGGAAATTTCATGGCACATATTACATTTGACTATTCAAAAGCACTTGAGAAATTTGTTGCACCACACGAACTCGACTTTATGCAGAGTCAAGTTTCAGCAGCCGACAAGGCATTACGTGAAGGGACAGGTCCAGGTGCAGAAATGCGGGGCTGGCTTGATCTTCCTGAAAATTATGATAAAGAAGAATTTAACCGTATCCAAAAGGCTGCTGCTAAGATTCAAGCGGACAGTGATGTTTTAATTGTTATTGGGATTGGCGGTTCTTATCTTGGTGCTAAAGCAGCGATTGATTTTTTGAACACTTCCTTTGTTAATCTACAAGCAAAAGAAGACCGTAAAGCTCCTCAGATTCTTTATGCAGGGAATTCTATTTCTTCTAGCTATCTTGCTGATTTGGTGGAGTATGTGGGGGATAAGGACTTCTCTGTCAACCTTATTTCTAAGTCAGGTACAACGACTGAGCCAGCGATTGCTTTTCGTGTGTTTAAGGATTTACTGGTTAAAAAATATGGTCAAGAAGCAGCTAATAAGCGCATTTATGCAACGACTGACCGTCAAAAGGGAGCCGTTAAAGTTGAGGCAGATGCCAATGGTTGGGATACCTTTGTTATTCCAGATAGTGTTGGTGGACGATTCACGGTCTTAACAGCAGTTGGGCTCTTACCGATTGCAGCTAGTGGTGCAGATATTTCAGAGTTGATGTCAGGGGCAGCAGCAGCACGAAAAGCCTATACTTCTGATAAATTAGCTGAAAACGAAGCTTATCAATACGCAGCTATTCGTAATATTCTCTACCGTAAAGGCTACGTAACGGAAATTTTAGCCAACTATGAGCCATCTCTTCAATACTTTAGTGAGTGGTGGAAGCAATTAGCAGGTGAGTCAGAAGGAAAAGATAGTAAGGGAATTTACCCAAGTTCTGCTAATTTTTCAACGGATTTACATTCTATCGGTCAGTATATTCAAGAAGGTCAACGTTTCTTGTTTGAAACAGTTTTACGAGTGGATAAGCCAAGGAAAAATGTCCTTATTCCAGAAACGGTAGAAGACTTGGATGGTTTGGGTTATCTTCAAGGGAAAGATGTTGATTTTGTTAATAAAAAAGCCACTGATGGTGTTCTTCTTGCCCATACAGATGGTGGGGTACCCAATCTATATCTAACATTGCCTCAACAAGATGCATTCACCTTAGGGTATACTATCTATTTCTTCGAATTGGCCATTGCTCTTTCAGGCTATCTAACAGGAATCAATCCATTTGATCAGCCAGGTGTAGAAGCTTATAAGAAAAATATGTTTGCGCTTCTCGGTAAGCCAGGTTTTGAAGAACTTGCCAAAGAGCTGAATGAGCGTCTCTAAGATTACTATTCTTGTACAGTACATAGAAGTCCTATTAACTAAAGTTAATGGGACTTGTTTTTTTACTGATCGAAGATTTTACGAATAATCAAGTAGGAGGTCTTTATGCTATCTGCTCTTGATGAAGAGGGAAGAACAGTTCATTTACTTGGTGAACTTCCCAAAAAACAACACTTTAAATGTCCAGCCTGTGCTTGCCCAGTACGTTTGAGAAATGGTCCAGTTATGCGACCGCATTTTGCCCATGTCAGTCTCAAAGGTTGTCAGTATTTCCATGAAAATGAATCCGAGGAGCACTTGTCTCTAAAATCTTCACTTTACCAGTCATTGGCGCAAGTGGCCACCGTTCACATTGAAAAAGTGTTACCTCATCTCAAACAGGTGGCAGATTTGATGGTAAATGACAAGCTGATTATCGAAATTCAATGTTCACGCTTATCCGAAGAGCGTTTGCGGCTTCGTACGAAAAGGTATCAGGAAAATGCCTATCCTGTTCTATGGCTCTTAGGGAAAAATCTCTGGCTAGGGAAGTCCTTGTCTGCCTTACAAAAGCAGTTTCTTTATTTTTCTCAAAATATGGGATTTCATCTCTGGGAGCTGGATGTGGCTAGAAAGGAAATGCGATTAAAATACCTCATTTATGAGGATTACCATGGCAAGGTGCATTATATGACGAGCGTGTGTTCTTTTGAAGGCGATATTTTGGAGTTTCTGAGGATGCCTTTCAGGAAGCAGGGCTCATCTTCCTACCAGATTAAGATGGATGGAGAACTACTGACCTATATTCAAAAACAGCTTTACCATCAAGCTCCAAAATGGATGCTTCTGCAAGAAAAAGCCTATCGGTCTGGAGGCAATTTGATGACACAGTCGCTTGATGATTATTTTCCCCAGCTAAGGCCTATTGAAAGTTCAAGTGGCTTTTGCCAAATTAGACAAGATTTATCTGCTTTTCGCTCGGCATTTTTCCAATACTATAAAAATCAAAAAGAAAAACAATGGCAAACCCTATATCCACCGGCTTATTATCAGAAATTGAGCGAGAGATCTCGCCATTTGAAAGGGTAGGGTTATTTAGCCCCTATCTAAACGTCAGGGTTTCTCCCTTATCTGTTTTATGGTAAAATAGAGGACAAGTAACGAAAAGGAGAGTATTATGTCAGACAATCGCAGTCATTTGGACGAAAAATACACTTGGGATTTGACCACGATTTTCCCAACAGATGAATCTTGGGAAGAAGCTTACGAGGACCTATCCAATGATTTAGAAAAGGCTAAAGAGTATGTGGGTCACCTTTTGGATTCGGCTGGGACCTTGCTGGAGATTACTAAGGCAGAATTAAGTGCTGAGCGTCGTTTGGAGAAGATTTATGTATACTCTCATATGAAGAATGATCAAGATACAAGGGTTGCTAAGTATCAGGAATATCATGCAAAGTCGCTATCTCTTTATGCGAAGTGTAACCAGCTATATGCATTTTACCAACCGGAATTTATGGAGATTTCAGAAGATGTGTTATCAGCTTTTATGGCCGAGGAGCCAGAGTTAGAAGATTATCGTCATTTCTTTGACAAGCTTTTGAAGAAAAAGGCCCATATTCTTAGTCAGACGGAAGAAGAGCTTTTGGCAGGAGCCAGCGAGATTTTCAGTGCTGCAGGTGAAACCTTTAGTATTTTAGATAATGCGGACTTGGTTTTTCCCAGCGTGATGGATGACGACGGTCAGCTAATTGAGTTAACACATGGCAATTTTATCCGTCTCATGGAGTCTAAAAATCGTCAGGTTAGAAAAGAGGCTTATGAAGCCATGTATGCGACCTATGAGCAATTCCAGCATACCTATGCCAAAACCTTGCAAACCAATGTCAAGGTACAGAACTTTACAGCTAACAGACGAAAATACAAGTCAGCTCGTGAAAAATCCTTAGCGGCCAATTTTATACCAGAGAATGTCTATGATACCTTGCTTGAGACGGTCAATAAGCACTTGCCTCTTCTGCATCGTTACATGAGATTACGGCAAAGTGTGCTAGGTTTGGATGATCTCAAGATGTATGACATCTATACACCTCTGTCTAAAGCTGATATGGCTTTTACTTATGAGGAGGCCTTGCAAAAGGCAGAGCAGGTTTTGACTATTTTTGGGAAAGATTATTCAGACCGTGTTAGGCGGGCCTTTACGGAACGATGGATTGATGTTCATATTAATAAAGGCAAGCGTTCAGGAGCTTATTCAGGTGGTTCGTATGATACCAATGCTTTTATGCTCCTCAATTGGCAAGATACGCTGGACAACCTCTACACCTTAGTTCATGAAACAGGACACAGCCTTCATTCGACGTTTACGCGTGAGAGCCAACCCTATGTCTACGGTGATTACTCTATTTTCTTAGCTGAAGTAGCTTCGACAACCAATGAGAATATCCTGACCGAGACCCTCTTGCGAGAAGTAGCAGATGACAAGAGTCGCTTTGCTATTCTTAATCATTACTTAGATGATTTCAGGGGAACTGTCTTTCGTCAAACTCAGTTTGCAGAGTTTGAACATGCCATTCATCAGGCTGATCAAAGAGGTGAGGTTCTGACTAGTGATTTTCTCAGCAGCCTTTACGCTGATCTCAATGAGAAGTATTATGGTCTCGATCAAGAAGATAATCCAGAAATCCAGTACGAATGGGCTCGAATACCTCATTTTTACTATAATTATTATGTTTATCAATATGCTACAGGTTTCGCTGCGGCTAGCTACTTGGCAGACAAAATTGTCCATGGTAGTCAAGAAGATAAAGAGAGGTATCTGGATTATCTCAAAGCAGGTAATTCTGATTATGCCCTTAAGGTGATTGAAAAGGCTGGTGTGGACATGACGCAACCAGATTACTTAGAAGCTGCCTTCAAGGTTTTTGAAGAGCGTTTGGTAGAGCTAGAAAATTTGGTAGAGAAAGGGAGCTACTTGTAGGTTCAAAAGAAAGAAGATGCGAAAAATAGCCTTTATTTGGGACTTGGATGGGACCTTGATTGATTCTTATCAGGCCATTGTAGAGGCCTTGAAAACACTCTATTCCAAGTATGATTTAATCTTTGATGATGTGGCTGTAACTGCCTACATCCTGAAAGAATCGGTAGGCAGTCTCTTACAGAGTTTGAGTAAGGAGTATCAACTTGATTGTCAAGAACTACTAGCCTTCTTTAATGCTCAACAGGAAGCGCGTGACCATATGATTAGGGTAATGCCCTTTGCTAAAGAAGCTCTGCAATTTGCTCAAGATAGAGGAATTGAGAACTTTATCTATACTCACAAGGGGGCTAGTACATTTGCGGTTCTAGAAGAACTGGGTTTAGCTGCTTATTTTACAGAGGTGCTGACTGCGGCATCGGGATTTGAGCGAAAGCCCCATCCCCAAGCTATTTCATATCTCTTGAACAAGTACACTTTGGATAAAGCAGAAACCTACTACATTGGTGATCGCAGGCTAGATGTTGAAGCAGCTGAAAATGCAGGTATTCAGTCTATCAATCTAAAGCAGGCTGACTCCCTCATTAATCGGAAAATTAAAGATTTGTCGGAGCTGGAGGGTCTCTTTTCGGCCACCTAAGATGAAAAAGACATTAAAAATGAGATAACAGGTGTTATGATAAAATCTTATAATCCATCTTCTAATCCTAACATGGGCAGACCGGTGGTTGATGAAAGAATTGTTGATTTCATGCGGATTAGGCAGAGTCCTATGACTGGTCACCTTCAGCTTCTTGAAGCTTTTGCGCATGAACACAATATTCCCATTATTCCCCAGGAAACGGCGGTCTATTTTCGCTTGCTTTTGCAGATGTTACAGCCCCAGTCCATTCTGGAGATTGGGACTGCCATTGGTTTTTCAGCTCTTTTGATGGCCGATGTCGTTCCAACTGCTAAAATTACGACCATTGAGCGCAATCCAGAGATGCTTCAGCTTGCAAAGCAGAATTTTGCACGATATGATGCCCAGCAACAAATCACTCTTCTTGAAGGAGATGCTATGGCGCTTCTTGGGAAACTAACAGCTACCTATGATTTGGTCTTTATGGACTCTGCTAAGTCTAAGTACGTGGTCTTTCTGCCAGAAGTATTGAGACGTCTACCTTTAGGGGGCTTGGTTGTGATCGATGATGTTTTCCAAGGTGGAGATATCACTTTAGATTTGGCTGATGTCAAGAGAGGGCAACGAGCGATTTATAAAGGTTTGCATAAATTATTTGATCAAACCCTAAATCATCAAGATTTGACAGCTAGTCTTCTACCTTTAGGTGACGGTTTGCTTGTTTTACGGAAAAATAAGGAAAATGTTGACTTGTAGGCAGCTTGTTTAAGCAAAAGTTAAAAAATTATGGTATACTATCTCAATTGAATTAAAAAGGAGATACTATTAATGAGTGAAAACATAAAGACAAAAGTAATTGTAGGCGGAGCAATTGCCTTGCTTGCAACAGCAGCTATTTCAGTTGTTGCAACCCTATCGGTGACATCAGGAACATCGAAAGATACCGATATTGTCACAATGAAAGGGAACACGGTTACCGTATCAGAATTTTATGATTACGTAAAGACAAATTCTTCCGCACAGCAATCTATGCTGGAATTAGTTGTTCGAGATGTGCTAGAAGAAAAATATGGTAGCAAGGTAAGCGGTGATGATGTTCAAAAGCTTTATGATGAACAAACAGCTTCCCTTGGTAGTAATGTGGAAACAGCCTTGTCAAGTTATGGTTACACAGTAGAAAGCTTTAAAGCTGTTCTTCGTAACGGTCTTTTGCAGGATTACGCTATTGAAAAAGCTGCTAAGAAGGAATTGACGGACGAGGTTTACCAAGCTGCTTATGACGAATACACTCCAGAAGTTACTGCACAGATTATCAAATTAGATGAAGAAGCCAAGGCGAAAGAAGTTCTTGAAAAAGCAAGTGCTGATGGTGCGGACTTCACTCAGTTAGCTAAGGATAATTCAACTGATACAGCAACAAAAGAAGATGGTGGAAAAGTCACCTTTGATTCAACAGCGACAGAGTACCCGACAGAGGTCAAGGAAGCTATTTTCAAGCTCAAAGATGGTGAAGTAGGTGAGTCTGTTGTAGAAGTTGTTGATGCATACGGCACAACGAGTTTTTATGTTGTTAAGCTCAATGAGAAGAAATCGAAATCAGAAAAATGGGAAGATTACAAGGATATCTTAACTGACTGGATTGTTGAACAGAAGAAATCAGATAGTGCCTTTGCTCAACAAGTGATTGCTAATGAATTGACAGCAGCAAATGTAAAAGTCAAAGATTCAGCCTTCCAATCGGTGTTTTCTCAGTATATAACGACTAGCTCATCAACGAGTTCGTCTTCTTCATCTTCATCAGAAGCATCGTCTTCTGAATCTTCCTCATCTTCATCAGAAGCATCATCATCAGAGGAATAACGCAAGAATTGGTTTTGGTTCAGATTCAGAGAGGTGGCGGTTGGTGTGAGCCACACGTGAGCGAAAACTGTAGCTACTTGTGGTTACAATTAAATAGTAAATGAGAATGACAAGTTCATTGAATGAAGGTGGTACCGCGGTTTTTCGCCCTTCGTTTGATGGATTTGTTATTGCGTTTATAGGTACCTAATTACAATCACCTACAGCAAGTAGAGATACATTTTGATAGAGACGTACTATATATTTATGGACCCTGTCGTTAAAAGGCTCACACATCAGTGATACCTAGGAGACATTTGTGTCTGTAGATAGTTTATAGTTAGTTCAATTAAAGAGGTGGAAACACCATTTTCAAGTTAAGGAAAAGGAGACAACCAACGTGAAAGAAATGACCAGTGCCCAAGTGCGGCAAATGTTTTTAGACTTTTTTAAATCAAAAGGCCATACGATTGAGCCGTCAGCTAGTCTGGTGCCTGTAGATGACCCAACACTACTCTGGATTAATTCCGGTGTAGCGACTCTAAAAAAATATTTTGATGGCTCTGTTATACCTAAAAATCCTCGGATAACGAATGCGCAAAAAGCAATCCGTACCAACGATATTGAAAATGTTGGTAAAACAGCTCGCCACCACACAATGTTTGAAATGTTGGGCAATTTTTCGATAGGTGATTATTTCCGTGATGAAGCCATCGCCTATTGGTTGGAGATGTTGACCAGTCCAGACTGGTTTGATTTCCCTAAAGATAAACTCTATATGACCTATTATCCAGATGATAAGGCTTCCTATAATCGCTGGCTTGAGCTGGGAGTAGAGGCTAGTCATCTGATTCCTATTGAAGATAATTTCTGGGAAATTGGAGCGGGTCCTTCTGGTCCAGATACTGAGGTCTTCTTTGATCGGGGACCTGAATTTGATCCAGATAATATCGGAATCCGTCTTTTAGAAGAAGATATTGAAAATGATCGCTATATTGAAATTGGTAATATTGTCCTCTCTCAATTTAATGCGGATCCGTCAGTGGCACGTTCGGAGTACAAAGAGTTACCAAATAAGAATATTGATACCGGAATGGGACTTGAGCGGATGGTGGCTGTTATTCAAGGAGCCAAGACAAACTTTGAAACCGATCTCTTTAAACCAATCATTGATCAATTAGAGGCTTTTTCTGGCAAATCGTATGATCCAGATGGGGACAACATGAGTTTTAAGGTCATTGCTGATCATATTCGTTCCTTGGCATTTGCTATTGGTGATGGTGCCCTTCCTGGAAATGAAGGCCGAGGCTATGTTCTTCGCCGTCTCCTTCGTCGTGCGGTCATGCATGGTCGTCGTCTGGACATTAAAGAGCCGTTTCTTTACAAACTTGTGCAAATAGTCGGTCAAATCATGGCTGATTACTATCCAGAAGTTCTTGAAAAACAAGATTTTATCGAAAAAATCATTAAGCGTGAGGAGGAAACCTTCGCACGAACCATAGATGCTGGTTCAATTCATTTTGAGGAATTGGTAACACGACTTAAAGCAGAAGGAAAAAATAGACTAGATGGTAAAGCTATTTTCAAACTTTATGACACCTATGGTTTTCCAGTGGAGTTGACTGAGGAATTAGCAGAAGATGATGGTTTTCTTATTGATCGTGAGGGTTTTAAGCTTGCAATTAAGGAACAACAAGAACGTGCGCGTGCTAGTGTCGTTAGAGGTGGTTCTATGGGCTTGCAAAACGAAACCTTAGCAGCTATTACAGAGCAATCAAGCTTTGACTATGAGCAAGAAAGTTTATCTTCTCTCTTGTCGGTTCTTGTGGTTGATGATGTACGAGTAGAAGAGGTATCTCAAGGTCAGGCCCTACTAGTCTTTGAACAGACTCCATTTTACGCTGAAATGGGTGGTCAGGTAGCTGACCAAGGGGTGATTAAGAACGATCAAGGAGATATTTTGGCACGAGTCGTGGACGTTCAAGCAGCACCTAATGGTCAAGCCCTTCACCATGTTGATGTTCTAGCATCGCTATCAGTTGGTAGTAGCTATTTGCTTGAAATTGATCGGTCTCGTCGTCTTGCTGTAGAAAAGCATCATACAGCAACCAACTTGCTCCATGCTGCACTTCATAATGTTATCGGTCAGCATGCCACTCAAGCAGGATCCCTTAACGACGTTAGGTTCTTGCGCTTTGATTTCACTCACTTTGAAGCAGTGGCAGCCGAAGACCTCCGTCGCATTGA
>DIXV01000088.1:12800-15271 GCA_002436115.1 Streptococcus sp. UBA6071
AGCCGAAGACCTCCGCCGCATTGAAGAAGAAGTTAATGAAAAGATTTGGGAAGCTATTCCAATTGAGACAATTGAAACCGATATTGAAACGGCTAAGAAAATGGGAGCAATGGCTCTCTTTGGCGAAAAATATGGCAAGGAAGTCCGTCTTGTAAAGATTGGGGACTATTCTATTGAACTTTGCGGAGGGACTCATCTTGGTAATACCTCTGAAATTGGGATTTTTAAGATTATCAAGGAAGAAGGAATTGGTTCAGGAACCCGTCGTATTCTTGCGGTGACTAGTCGAGAGGCTTTTCTGGCCTACCGTGAAGAAGAAGATGAACTTAGGGCTGTTGCCGAAACTCTCAAAGTACCGCAAATCAAAGAGGTACCAAATAAGGTCGTCAGCCTTCAAGAACAGCTGCGTCAGCTTCAAAAAGAAAATGGTGAACTTAAGGAAAAAGTAGCCGCCGTAGCTTCAGGAGATATCTTTAAAGAAGTTCTAGAAATGAGGGGGATTCGCTATATTGCCAGTCAAGTCAATGTGTCAAATGCTGGTGACCTACGTACATTTGCTGATAATTGGAAGCAAAAAGATTATTCCGATGTTCTGGTTCTCGTAGCTCATATTGCTGAAAAGGTTAATATCCTCGTAGCAAGCAAGAATAAAGAGGTTCATGCGGGCAATCTTATTAAAAAAATGGCACCAATCGTTTCAGGTCGTGGTGGAGGAAAGGCAGATATGGCTATGGCAGGAGGGAGTGATTCCTCAAGTATCGGTAAGCTACTTGATGCCGTAGCCGACCACCTGTAAAGAAATACTCAAACTCAGCAAGGTTTGCTTATTGCTGAGTTTTTGTGTCCAATACCTTTTTTAAGTGATTTTTATGTGATAACGAAAGGAGTGTTAAATGATTGGGAGTGATGCAACAGCTATGGCTGAAGCAATAAGAGAGAGACAGGTTTCGCCTTTAGAGTTAGTAGAGGCTAGTATTGCTAATATTGAAAAGCTCAACCCTCAGCTTAATGCTGTTGTCAGCAAGCAATACCGTGCTGCTCGATGTCGGGCTAGAGAAGGCAAGTTTAATCAAGCTCCCTTTGCTGGTGTCCCTATCTTATTAAAAGACTTAGGGCAAAATCAGATGGGGGAAGTCTCAAGCTCTGGTTCTCGTCTCTTGGCCAAATACCGTGCTCGACGAACAGATCATTATGTCACGGCTATTGAAAACTTAGGTTTTATCATCTTGGGGAGAACAAATACGCCTGAATTTGGCTTCAAAAATATTAGTGACAGCAGCCTTCATGGTGCTGTTAGTCTTCCAACAGATCTTAATCGAAATGCTGGAGGCTCAAGTGGAGGCTCTGCGGCTGCCGTAGCAAGTGGCATGGTGCCTATAGCCGGTGCCAGTGACGGCGGAGGATCTATCAGAATCCCTGCTAGTTTCAATGGCTTAATAGGTTTAAAGACTAGTCGAGGAAGAGTCATTGTGGGTCCGAACTCTTATCGGGGATGGCAAGGAGCATCGGTTAATTTTGCTTTAACACGCTCTGTTCGAGACACCCGTTCCCTTCTTTACCATATGCAAGTTTGTCAAATGGAAAGTCCGTTTCCCTTACCCACCCTTTCCAGAGAAAGACTTTTCGGAAGCAAGTTAAAACAGCAATTGAAAATTGCTGTTTTAACTGAATCCCCAATTGGGTCACAAGTTTCTAAGTCTGCCCAAGAGGCGGTTTGGCAGGCAGCGGACTTTCTCAGTCGAGAAGGACATGAGATTGTTCCGCTGACAGAACAGCCCGTGGACGGTATTGAACTCATGAAGAGCTACTACATGATGAATAGCGTTGAGACAGCAGTTATGTTTGATGCCATTCAGAGAAATTTGGGGCGAAAGCTCAGCTTGGATGATATGGAGCTAACGACTTGGGCAATCTACCAAAGTGGGCAAAAGATACCTGCGACATGCTATAGTAACATGCTGTCAGACTGGGATTCTTATTCTGCTAAAATGGCAAAAGTTCACGACAGCTATGACTTGGTGTTAACTCCAACTACTGCTGATGTAGCGCCAAAGCATGGCCAGCTCCATTTAGAGCAATCGCTTAGAGAGCAAATCAAAGAACTGTCAAGTCTTTCCATGGCAGAACAGCAAGCGCTTATCTGGGAGATGTTTTCAAACGGCCTTGAGTTAACGCCATTCACCCAATTAGCAAATATCACAGGACAACCTGCCATCTCACTGCCGACCTATCAGAACAAAGAGGGGCTTTCTCTGGGGATTCAACTTTTAGCCAAGAAGGGAAGAGAAGATTTGCTCTTACAAGTTGCTCAAGTATTTGAAGAAAGGGGAGCCTTATTTTTACCAAGTCAGAAGAAGTTTCTTTAAAACTTTGTGAAATATAAATCAAGATGTCTATAGAAAAAAGCATTCTTTTCCGTTGGTTTTCAAGTCTCGAGGTTTATTTCTTGCTTCTTTGAAGTTTGTGAAATG
>DIXV01000088.1:15419-17881 GCA_002436115.1 Streptococcus sp. UBA6071
GTTTATTTCTTGCTTCTTAGAAGTTTGTGAAATGTCGAGACAAAATAGTTGTGAAAGCCTATCCAGTATGTTATCTTAAAAAGGCTGGAAAATGCCAGCTTATAAAATGTACAAAACAATTGGGAGGTTAAGATGAAGAAAAAGGGGCTTGTTATTTTGTTCTTGCTCAGTCTTATCTATCTAGCAGGCTGTGGACAGAAGGAATCCAGTTGGGACAGGATTAAAAAGGAAGGTGCACTCACTGTTGCGACGCCAGGAACACTTTATCCAACGAGTTATTATGATGATTCAGGGACATTGGTTGGCTTTGAGATCGATATGATGACTGAAATAGGCAAACGTCTTGGTTTGGAGATCAATTATATTGAAATTGGTGTGGCTGAAGCTTTTACGTCAATAGATAGTGGCAAGGTTGACCTCTCCGTTAATAATTTTGATATCACGTCAGAACGTCTGGAGAAATATGACTTTTCTATTCCTTATAAATATTCTATCGGGGGAATGATTGTCCGTGAAGATGACTCTTCAGGCATTGATGCCAAAGACCTGAGTGATTGGGAGGGCAAAAAAGCTGGTGGAGGTGCAGGTACCCAGTACATGAAAATTGCCGAAAAGCAAGGGGCTGAAACGGTGATTTATGATAATGTGACCAGTGATGTCTATTTGCGAGATGTTTCGACAGGAAGGACTGACTTTATCCCAAATGACTACTTTACACAAGTTATTGCTGTCGCATATGTCACGGCGCAATATCCTGATATCAAGGTTAAGATGAGCGATGTCCAATATAATCCGACTGAGCAAGGGATTGTAATGCGCAAGGATAGCAATAAACTGAAAGAAGAGATAGACAAGGTGCTGGCAGAGATGCAGGAAGATGGAACCTTGAAAGCTATTTCTGAGAAATATTATGCTGGCCAAGACCTAACCAAACCCATTGCAAATATTGAAGATGTACCAGTAGTGGATGTCTCAACTGAGGAGTGACTTGGCTAATGATAAAATGGGAAGCTGTTTTCAATTTTTCAATTGCCCGAGAGGCATTCCCTAAAATTTTAGAAGGATTACCCTATACCTTATCCTTGTCTTTGATAGGATTTGCCTTGGGAACAGTTGTCGGGTTCATTTTTGCACAGATGAAGACATCTAAATGCCTAGTCTTTCGATGGTTAGCCACTATTCATATTTCTTTGATGCGTGGCATACCACTCATGGTCTTGCTTTTTCTGATTTATTTTGGCCTTCCTTTTGTTGGAATTCAATTAGACCCCATCACGGCTTCGATTATAGCTTTTACCCTCATGTCTAGTGCCTATATTTCGGAAATTATCCGTTCTTCTCTTATGGCGGTAGATAAGGGGCAATGGGAAGCGGCAGAATCACTAGGGATAAAAAAATCAGCGATTTACCGTTCGGTCATTTTGCCTCAAGCTTTTCGGATTGCCCTTCCTCCTCTAAGCAATGTTTTGATGGATATGGTAAAAAGCACTTCTCTGACAGCTATGATTACAGTACCAGAAATCTTTAATAAGGCAAAAATTGTCGGCGGTAGCAAATCAGACTATATGACGGTTTATATTCTGGTAGCTTTTATTTACTGGCTGGTCTGTACTCTTTATGCTATTCTACAAGCTGGATGGGAGAAAAAACGAGATGTTTAGAAAATAGTACTATAATGATCTACTTTTTTAGGTCATTTTATGTTGTTAAAGGTCAAACATCTGTCAGATGTGTTTGAAAGTGGTGAAAGTGGAAGAAGGCTCTATAACAATTTCCGCCATTTGAATTGGATTCTCTAGTTGCCCAGAGGATTTCTCGTTTTCTGTTAACAATAGTAGGCCTCTTCCCTATAGTGAGAAGAGGCCTTGTGTATTTTAGGTCATTTTAGGGTGACTATAACGACATCTGGCTTCGGGATTGAAAGCTTGTTTTCGCAATGGTTTTCAATCTTGTTTTGCCTCTACACTTATTAGAAATTGATAGAGAGCTCCTAAAAGATTGGCCTCGTTTCTAAATCTGCAGGGTTGAATTTCTGGTGGGGTGTGCATGAAGGACAGTAAATCATTAGCAGTTGCCAACTGTTGGTATTGGTGTTTAATTTCAGATACGACAATTGCTTGAGCACTAATGCCACCACCGATAACATACCGTTCGACATCAACGACAGCTTGCATATTGTAAATGAGATAAGCAATGTTTCGGCAATAATCTTGGAAAATAGGGTAAATGCGGTCGTCTTTCTTGTTGATGTATTCAAAAACAGCGAGACCATCCTTTTTGTCTTCTAATTCTAGAGCAGTGGCGATACGTTTAATCATTTGGACAGCTGAGCCGATAAGACCGTAAAGAGTATCCACTTTAAATTCTGATTGTGGAATGGCCACAAAGCTCAATTCAGTAGCTTGAAAGTGGTGGCCTAAAACCAGTTGTCCATTGATAATGAGACCCCCTCCGACAGCTGT
>DIXV01000088.1:18031-24729 GCA_002436115.1 Streptococcus sp. UBA6071
ATGAGACCCCCTCCGACAGCTGTTCCAAGACTTATTGCGGCACCGTTAAGGATTCCTTTGAGATTCCCTAGCCAAAGTTCGGAAAGTGCCGCTGCTTTTCCATCATTAATCACAACAGATGGAAGAGCGAATTGTTCTTTGATGTATTGGGGCAGGTTGAATTCATGGAGATACGTGAGGGAGCCACCAAAATAAATAATCCCATTTTTACTATCAACCTTACCAGGACAACTGATAGCGACACCATGGATACTAGACTGATGGCGACTAATCAGGCTGTCAATCGTTTCTAAAAATTCAGCTAATGTCCTTGGCGTATTTACTTCAGCTTTTTCAATAATTTTTCCGGAGCCATTGATTAAAGCGTGTTTTATCTGTGTCCCACCTACATCAATGCTAAAATAAATTTTTTGTGTCATCTCTAACGAACCTCTTCCTTCTTGTTTTTTAAGGGAATAAGTACCCTATGGCTGTGTTAACAAAATGTCGAATACGGATTTGACGGTCCCGTTATGGTTCATCTAAAGAAAGTGATAAACCTTTTCTTAGATGGTAATAAAGTATGCTTAACTATTTACCGGGACCTAGACGCTTTCAAATCCCATACAAATCTGTCAACTTAATATGCCTTCTTACTCTAGTGTACCTTTTCCGTGACTTTCTGTCTATCCTAACCACTAGAGTGACGATTACTTTTGTTTTCGTTCATTTAGTTCTTTGATAATCATGTCGTATTCAGTATCTAGTTTATAGCCTACAAAAAGGATGAAGGCAGAAATAACTGCTAAAACAAGAGGGAAATAAATGTAAAGGGTATTGACGGCAAAGATCGCCTTATCTGTTTGGCTAGCTGTTTCAGATGAATAGCCTCCCCAAGAAATAACCCAGCCCAAAATAGCACCTCCAAGACCAGAACCTACTTTAGAACCAAAAGAGGAGGCGGCATTGGCTAAACCAGCGGTTCGAATCCCCGTCTTCCATTCGCCATATTCAATGGTGTCTGAGAGCATTCCCCACATACATGCTGCCGCAAATCCATTACCGACCCCTTTTATCACGTTCGCAAGGAGAATCATGCTGTAGTCTGCTCCGACAATGGCTGTCAAGAGGTAGCCTAGGCCTCCAATGGTTAACCCAGCTACCATTCCATTTTTCTTGCCGATTTTCTTGATGAATAGCGGAGCTATAAACATCGTTGCAATTTGTGCAATAGTCGTAGCATTTCCCAGAGGGGAAACATAGGCCGTGTCATTTAGCAAGGCTTTCGCAAAATAGATTGCACTACCACCGTTTATTGTCAGGGAAAGATAGAGAAAGAAGATAACACTAGCCACCATTAGCCAATACTTATTCTTCAAAAGAGCACTGATTTCCGCTTTAACATTTGATTTGGGTCGATGGCTAGTTGCCTCCTCTGTCACACGTTCATGCGTAAAGAAGAAAGAGAAGAAGAATACTGCAATAGATAAGGCTCCAAAGACAGCAAAGGTATATGTCCATGCTTTGGCATCTCCACCGAAGGCTCCTACAACTTTTAAGGTAAATGTATTGATAAAGAGTGTGCCAGCGGTTGCTAGGAGCATCCTAAAGGTACCCAAGAGTGTCCGCTCATATTGATTTTGTGTTACCATAGCATTCATAGTTGCATAAGGTACATTAATTGCTGTGAAGATAACCGTTGACACCAAGTTATAACTCAGAAAGACATAGACTAATTTAAAGGCATTACTGGCATTTGCTGGGACAGAGAATAAAATAACTGCACTAATGGCATATGGAATGGCTAGACGCGCCAACCAAATCCTAGCCTTGCCATATTTTGACTTTGTTCGGTCAACAATAATTCCCATGATGAGATCACTGATACCATCAAAAATACGGGAGAAAAGCATGATAGAACCAACTGCAGCTGCATTAACATTAACCACATCAGTGTAATAATAGACAAGGAAAATTGAAATAGCTGAATAAACAATATTCCCTGCAAAATCACCGGTTCCATAGGCAAAGCGTTCAAGGAAAGTCAATCTGCTTTGTGGGTCTGGATTATAAGAAATCCCAAATTCTTTTTTGGTCTTTGTTGACATTGTAACCACCTTACCACCTATTGCGCTCTGGCGGCACCAATCGGAATGAAATCAAGGGAGCGTTCCTCGATAGTTGTAGTTTTATCCAAGTGACGTCATTGATAAGAAGTTTTCTTGTCAGTTGTTGTTTCATGACAAAGTTTCAACTTTCAATAATCATGAGGTTCCATGCTGGGATTGTCTTTTTGCTCGCTGTGACCTCTTGAAGGGTTAATAAGTCTAGGCCTTTTTCTAGTATCTCTACTTCGACGGGTTGGTTTGAATAGTTGAGGTAATAGGTCACTGTTTTGCCCCAATCATTTTGTCCAGACTTTATAATTAGAGGAAAGGTGTGATGCGATAAGTTGTAGTGGAATTGTTCGCTGAAGATTTTTGCAAAAAGCATCCGTAAGTCCTCTCCTTTTAAATGACAACCAATGTAGACGGCTCTGCCTCTTCCGTAATCATTAGTTGTCACAGCGGTATTGTCCTCCCATTCACAATTTGCGTATCTTGCAAGAATCTTTGCTGTTTTTGGTTTTAGGAATTCCATAAACCCTTGAACTTGAGGACTATTTTGGAGACCCTCTCCCTTTAAGACTTGACCGGTTGGAATGGCAAATTGATTGTAGTTCATCCCCAAAACATCCTGTAAATATTTAGGGGTTCCTTGATGGCTAATCTTGCTATTTTCATCGGCAATAGCTGATTTGAAACTCATCAGTAATTGTCCGCCACGCTCAACAAAATTAGCCAATTCTTGATAAACCTTATCGGGTGCAGCATAAAGGGCAGGGACAACAAGAATATCGTAGTCTAGCCAATCCTGACTGTCTACTGAAACCACATCACATTCAATATTAAGTTTGTAAAGTTGTTCATAATAGACTCGTACAACATCGTTATACCCAAGATGTCCAGAAAAATCCATACGAATATCAATCGGAAACCATTTGAGAGCTGTTAAGGCCTCGTTACTAACCAGTAGGGCTACTCGGTTTTTCTTTTTCAAGTTAAGTAATTTTGGAGACAAACGTTTGAGTTCTTGACCAACAGTAACGGCTTCTTGATAGGTTCGTGTTTCTGAGAAATCATGACTGAGTAAGCCTTTCCAATAGGATTCGGCAGAGTTATGGATGGAATGCCAGTGCCAATACAGTAAGGCATTAGCCCCACTAGCAAAATGGCTGTAAGCTTGCAGGCGAAGCTGATTTTTATAAGGGGTTCGGTCTGTAAAACTTTGGGCCTGTGTTTCTAGAACCATATAGTTGTTTCTTTTTAGCCCACGTGTGCTATCACCGCAAAATGCAATTTCTTGACCTGTTAAAAGATTTTGGCTAGGGTGGTAGATGTCGCACCCTGCCACTGTTACTGCCTGAGAGGCTTTGTAGTGATTAACATCTGGTTGAACACCATAGGAAAAACCTCTCCACTCAAAATCAAAGTTTTGTGTAATGAATTGGTCTTTGCGTGCATATTCCGAAACAATAGTAGCCTGCCACTTCAAAAAAGCATCAACTAATAGGCGTTGGTATTTTTCAAATTCTGCTCCTAAACTCCCGTTGATTGTTCCATTGACATTTGGGAAATTCTCCCAAGAATCAATGCGGTTACTCCAATAATTGAAACCAAAAGCCTCGTTCATATCTTCTAGTCTGTTGTCAAATTTTTCTTTAAGGTATTGGATAAAACCAAGCTGAACATTCTTGCTTGATGTGCCGTATGCTTTTGTCTCGTTATCTATTTGAAAGCCAATAACGTTGTCATAATGTGCTGATGCTTTCATCAATTCACGAATAATACGTTCGGCGTGATAGAGATAGGTTTTATTGGTAATATCCATTGACTGACGCATCCCATAGAGTGCTCTGCCACTGCCTTTTCGCTCAACCATAACGGTCGGGTCTAATGCGACTAACCAGGATGGAACAGCATAGGTTGGGGTTCCGACAATCACCTTGATGTCCGCTTTAGCCATTGCTTCGATAACACGTGTAACCGTTGAAAAATCGAAGGTTCCAGGATGCTTCTCATAGGTGGACCAAGTTGATTCGGCAATCCTAACGACATTGATGCCTGCGGCTTTCATCATCGTGATGTCTTCTTCCAGTCGGTCATAAGGGAGGTATTCATAGTAGTAAGCTACTCCATATAAAAGTTCTTTCATTGCAGTCTTCTTTCAATTTTTGTCGAATATTTAGTCAAAATTCAAGGTTTTCAGATTAAGGCTACCTTCACCGTCAAATCGGAGATAAAAGGCTTGTTTGCCACTAACTGCTTGACTGAACTGACCAGTTGTCCTTGACCAGTCTTGACTGGCTGTTACTGTAAGACGTGCCACTTCTGGACCACCTTTTTCTAAACTTGCAATAACAAAACCAACTGCTGAGCCAGATGTTTCAAGCTCTAGGTATTTTGGTTGATTGAAGTCAAAATATTTGTAGCCAACTTGAGCACCCGAACGCAGATTATGAACAAATTGGCAGGCTACCTCACTGTTGTCTGGTCTGTCTTGGGTAATAGCAGGGTGCTCCGCTTTTAGTTCTGCGGTATTAACATCCACACTTTTTATAGCCCCATTAGGTCCCAGCAAGTGACAAGCAATTGCAGCTGGATAGCTGCCTTTCCCAATAAGGGGACCACCGTTGAGGCCACAGGAAGTCAATTCTGCTTGATTAAACAAAGCATCTGTACCGAGTTCTATAGCTTCAGCTATACCCTGACGAGAGAACTCGCTGTAGTTGGTTTGTCGGTGACCAAAAACATAATAGTTGTCCTTAATAGCAACCACGGATCCATGATTGTTTCCCCAGTAATTTTGGGCTTCTCTGTGGTTGTGAACACCTAGGTCAGCATTGGAATGTAGGCTGCCTCCGTAGATAAAGCCTTCTGTGGGGGAGTCTGAAATCGCAAAAGCTAATTCATGGCTTAAAAAGGAGGAATAGATGAAATAATAAGTATCTTGAAACTTACGAATAGAGCTCGCTTCATAAAATTCGTGTCCCTCAAAGCCAGTCCCTTCACTATCCCAGTTGTTTGGGATGAGCTGCTTGGGTTGAGACTTTAAGGTAATCATATCAGCTTCAAGCTCAACAACATGGTTACCAATTGTTCCTAGTCTGACGCCTGTAACTTCTTTGATTTTATGGACGAGTTCAGTATCTGGCGCAAAGCCTGTGTAAAGATAAATGCGATGGTCCTCATCAACCAGAACACCGGGATCGAATTGGAAGGGGTCTCGTTCGGGATTTCTACCATAAATATCTCCATCTGGGTGACGTACATAGGCTAAAAAGTCAAATGGCCCAGTCGGATGATCAGCTACTGCAACAGATACGGAACTGATGAAATCTAGGCCGTAGTAAAGGTAATAACGGCCATCTGGTCCTTGAACCACATCTGGTGCAAACAGACTATGTTTGCCATCTGTATTTAAAGGGTCTTGGTTCTTACGATAAATGATTCCCTCGTACCTCCAATCAGATAGGTCATCAATAGGGGCAGAGTAGGTCACATAATCATTCAAACAGTAGAAATCCGAGTTAAAACGGTCGTGACTGCCATAGATATAAAGACGGTCTCCAAAAACTTTAGGTTCACCATCAGGGATATATTCATAGCTAGGCAGATAGGGGTTAAAGACTTGTCGCTTCATAGTTTACCTCCAAAAGACAATTTAAATTGTAAGCGCTTTATTTATGCTTTTATCTTACTGATTTTTTTACCAAAGGTATATAAAAATCAAATGATTTTTAGTAAAATAGAATTATATTTACCGTTTTCTATTTTAGGAGAATACTATGGATAACAACTACCTACTTCGCTACCTTGCACGAAAACTTGAAACCTGCTTGTGTCATTACAAAGACAAGGAGTGTTTGGTGGTGATAAGTGATCACATTGATCTTTATCATGTTTACCAAGTGATTTCCGAAGAAATCAGCGCTTTTCTACTGCCTAAGGCCAGTCCGGCTTGCCCAAAATTAATTCAGCTTGAAGAATCTTTTTGTTTCATCCTTGTTAACCATCAAAAAGAGACCTTTATTATAGGTCCCTTACAAACCAGTAAACTGAGTCACATTAAACACCGTTTTCCTTTTCCCTTACTCCAACAAGTCAGCAAGGAATATGTTCCCTATCACCATTTTGATGAGCTAATCGAATTAGCGACCCTTCTCCACAATCTGCACCATAAGCACAAAGTTAGTCAAGTTGAGGTGAGCAGTCAAAACCTTGAACTGACGAATGAGAGTATCAAAGGTCTTATGATGCACCAAATCTTTCATAATCGTGAACTTCAAAAACACCATAATTCCTATCAGCAAGAGCTCAGAGAACTTAAAAGCATTGAAGAAGGTGATTTAGAGAAGTTAAAACAAAGCTGGGAGGAAGTTTATACAGGAGAAATTGGCCGTTTAGCGAAAGATGATTTGCGCAATTGGAAAAATCTAGCTATCGTAGTTATTACAATTGCTAGTAGAGCAGCTATGCGGGGTGGAGCCAATCCTGAAATTTGTTTTTCGCTTAGCGATCATCTCATTATGGCAATTGAAGAGATGACGAGTACTGAAGAAATTACCAATCACTTAAGACAAGCTGAGGTGGATTATACCATGCTTGTCAGAGAATACA
>DIXV01000088.1:24908-25102 GCA_002436115.1 Streptococcus sp. UBA6071
GTCAGCGAGCCAAGCAAGGTGTGAGTGAGGGCGGTGATCGGTTTGAGCACCCTTTTGTAACCAAAAGTAAAACCATTATTACCAATAATCTTCATGCTAACAGCAGTTTACAAGATATTGCTGAGGCTATTCCTTGTTCGGTCAGTTATTTAACTAGCCTTTTTAAAAAAGAAACGGGTCAAACGATACAAGAG
>DIXV01000088.1:25294-26644 GCA_002436115.1 Streptococcus sp. UBA6071
AGAAACGGGTCAAACGATACAAGAGCATGTGCGTGGGGAAAAGATTCACTATGCAGAACAACTTCTTATCTACACCGATAAATCCCTTAGTGACATTGCTAGTACTCTTGCATTTACCTCCCAAAGCTATTTTGGGAAAGTCTTCAAATCACAAACGAAGTTTACCCCAAATGAATACAGACAACGATTTGGAAGGTATTGAATTAAAGTTGGAAGAGAATAGAGAAAGGCGTGTTCTCTTGGTAGTCCAATTGTTTTTCTAGGTATTTTTCATGGCGTTATGTCCGTTTTGTTTACACAATAAGGGGAAAAACCTATTTATTATGTGAGGTCATCTAACATGTGATTAGTTTTTTAATTGCGTTAGAGGCCCCTTTTTTGTATAATGATAGTACTATATTTGGAAAAGAGGAGGGGTTATGGAAAGATATTGCAAGGTGTTACGTCAGGATCAGTCTAGTTATCATTACTATGATATTGCTCAAGTGATGATGGATTATGGAAAAAATATTGCTCAACTCCCTTATACGCTGAGAATTATCTTAGAAAGTTTACTTAGAAAATATGATGGTGTAAATGTTACAAAAGATAACATTTATGATCTTGTGACTTACGAGGCGAAGCAACCGAAAGGTGAAATTCCTTTTAAACCAAGTCGAGTCATTTTACAGGATTTTACAGGGGTTCCAGTGGTTGTAGACTTAGCAAGTATGCGTGAAGCAGTAGTAGGTCAAGGAGGATCGCCAGATCTAATTAATCCAGAAATACCAGTGGATTTGGTGATTGATCACAGCGTTCAAGTTGATGTTTTTGGGCGTGAGGGTGCACTCGAAGAAAATATGAACTTGGAGTTTGATCGCAACGATGAACGCTACCAATTTCTTAAATGGGCTGAAGGAGCCTTTGACAATTACCGTGTTGTCCCACCTGCTACTGGGATTATTCATCAGGTTAATATTGAATTCCTTAGTGATTTAATCATCGCTAAGGATGGTTGGATTTACCCAGATTCTATGTTTGGGACAGATAGTCATACGACGATGATAAATGGTCTAGGAGTGCTTGGTTGGGGAGTCGGAGGTATCGAGGCAGAAGCAGCGATGTTAGGAGAAGCATCTTACTTCCCAATTCCAGAAGTCATCGGTGTAAAATTAATAGGTGAATTACCAAAGTATGCCACTGCGACTGATTTAGCACTTCGAGTGACACAACTCTTACGAACAGAGCAAGTGGTAGGGAAGTTTGTGGAGTTTGTTGGTCCAGGTTTGGCTAATCTTTCTCTAGCAGATCGTGCGACGGTTGCTAATATGGCTCCTGAGTATGGCGCGACATGTGGTTATTTTCCCATTG
>DIXV01000088.1:26873-35057 GCA_002436115.1 Streptococcus sp. UBA6071
ATGTGGTTATTTTCCCATTGATGATGAAACGTTTAACTATCTTGAATTAACCAATCGTGACCAGAAACATATTGAACTTGCTAGAGCCTATAGTCAAGCTAATCGTTTCGTCTATGATGCTGATAAACTACCCACCTATAGCCGTCTGATTACCTTAGATTTGGCGACAGTTATGCCAAGCTTAGCAGGGCCAAAGAGACCTCAGGATTTAATTGAGTTGGGAGGAGTGAAGCAGGAGTTCACAGACAGCATTGTTCGAGAGGTCGGAGTTCGTGGCTTTGGTCTGGATATGTCAGAGCTTGAAAAAAGTGCTGATGTTGTTTACCCAGATGGGGTAGAGAGCATAGAGACTGGTCATGTAGCTATTGCGGCTATTACGAGTTGTACCAACACATCTAATCCTTATGTACTCATGGCAGCAGGGCTTTTAGCTAAACACGCCGTAGAAAAAGGTTTACATGTTCGTAAGAGTATTAAAACATCTTTAGCACCTGGAAGTAAGGTTGTCACTGCCTATTTGAAGGCTTCAGGTCTTCAATCTTACCTGGATCAGTTAGGGTTTAATTTAGTAGGGTATGGCTGCACGACCTGTATTGGGAATTCAGGGGATCTACCAGAGGAGGTAGCAAATGCCATCCAGTCAAATGATCTCTTGGTAGGAGCCGTTTTATCTGGAAATCGAAACTTTGAAGGGCGTATAAACCCCTTGGTCAAAGCTAATTTTTTGGCTAGCCCCCCTCTTGTGGTGGCTTATGCGTTAGCAGGGAATTTAAAAATTGATCTAACGAGCGAGCCTTTAGGGGTTGATCGTTTAGGACAGCCCGTCTATTTAGATGATATTATGCCTGAGCAAGATGAAATTACAGCCTATGTTGAACAGTTTGTTACGCGCCAACTGTTTTCTGAAGAATACGCTTCAGTTTTCAGTGATAGCCCAAGATGGAACGCCATCGAGAGCAACCAAGAAAAAATCTATGATTGGAATCCTAAATCGACCTATATTCAAAACCCTCCTTATTTTGACCAATTATCACAAAGATCTGAGAATGAGCCACTCAAGGATTTGGTTGTTCTAGCCAAGTTCGGAGACAGCGTGACAACGGATCACATTTCTCCAGCAGGTAATATTGCACGGACAAGCCCAGCAGCTGACTATTTGACAGCGAATGGGGTTGATTATCAGGATTTCAATTCTTATGGAAGCCGTCGGGGGAATCACGAAGTTATGATGCGGGGAACCTTTGCGAATATTCGGATTAAAAACGAGTTGGCGAAGGGGAAAATCGGTGGATGGACTCAGGTTGGTGAAGAAGTAACATCTATCTATCAGGCAGCCATGACTTATAAAGAACAAGGACGTGGTAGTCTCGTCATTGCAGGTAAAGATTATGGGATGGGATCTAGTCGTGACTGGGCTGCAAAAGGTGCCCAACTTTTGGGTGTCAAAGCAGTATTGGCTGAAAGTTATGAACGGATCCATCGGTCCAATCTCGTTATGATGGGTGTTATCCCTCTTCAGTTTTTAGAAGGAGAGACAGCGACAAGTTTAGGCTTGACAGGTTTTGAGAGCTATGACATTGAATTGCCAGATCAAATAGAGTTGGGTCAACTTGTGACAGTTAAGGCTAAAACGCCGGAAGAAACGAAAACTTTCCAAGTTCGTGTTCGATTTGATGCAGCAGCGGATATCCGCTATTTCGAAAGTGGGGGAATCCTCCCAATGGTCGTAAAAAAGAAACTGGGGGTCATTTAAATGTTGATGAATAATGGCATGAGAGATGCAGTGGCCTGTGTTACTAAAATCTCGGAAATTAAGAATGATTGTTTGTCTTATGTAGGGTATGATATTGCTGAATTAGTTGATAAAGAGGTCAGTTTTGAAGAGGTCATCTACCTACTTTGGCACCTAAAACTTCCTAATCAGGTGGAGTTAGATGAATTCAAAGAAAGTCTACAAGAAAATTATGCAATCAGTGATGCTGTCGAACAATGTATTCTCATCCAATCGCGTCAGCATTTGCACCCAATGAGTGTCTTGCGCTCAACAGTCAGCCTTCTAGGGGTTTATAATATCCATGCAGAGGACTATTCCTTAGCAGAAATCTACGATCAAAGTATCAAAATCATGGCTCAAGTACCAACCATCATTGCTGCCTTTGCAAGGCTACGGAAAGGTTTGGTTCCGGTAGCACCACGTTCTGATTTGGGGTTTGCAGCTAATTTCCTCTATATGTTAAAAGGGGAATTACCGACCCAATTGGAAATTACAGCCCTTAATCAAGCCCTTATTCTCCATGCTGAACACGGCATGAATGCTTCGACTTTTGCTGCACGCGTAACGGCCTCGACCCTGTCAGATACGTATTCTTGTGTAACAACTGCTATCGGAACCCTGAAAGGATCTCTCCATGGTGGAGCAAATGAGCGTGTTTTTGACATGTTAGAGAATATCATTGCATTTGGAGAAGTGATTCCTTACCTTTCGCGTAGGTTAGATTCCAAAGAGAAAATTATGGGCTTCGGTCACAGGGTCTATAAAAAATCTGACCCAAGAGAGAGTTTTCTAAAGTCCATGGCTCGGAACTTGACCCAAGGGACTGAAGATGCTATTTATTATCAAATTTCAGAGGAAGTTGAGAGGTTTATCCGTCAAGAAAAGGGTCTTATCCCAAATGTTGACTTCTATTCAGCAACGGTTTATCATGTCCTAGGTATTGACAGTGATATTTTTACTCTGATTTTTGCAATGAGTCGGATGTCTGGTTGGTTGGCACATATTAATGAGCAACGTGCCGATAATCAGCTTATTCGCCCAAATTCGCTTTACCAAGGGCCGAAAAACCAGAAGTTTGTTAGCATAAAAGAGAGGAAATAGATGAGAGATTGGATTAGATTAGAAAATGGGCAATTGCAGGTTCCTAGTCAGCCAACAATTCCTTACATTGAAGGAGATGGTGTTGGAAAGGATATCTGGAAGACAGCTCAAGCCGTAATGGATGCAGCAGTAGAAAAAGTTTATAAAGGAAAGAGAAGAATCAATTGGTTGGAGGTTTTAGCAGGAGAAAAAGCCCAGTTGGCTTTAGGGACATCTTTACCAGATGATACATTAGCAGTCATCAAAAATGCACTGGTTGCTATCAAGGGGCCTCTTAATACACCAGTTGGTGAAGGACAGCGCTCCTTAAATGTTGCCTTGCGGCAGCAGTTGGATCTCTACGCCTGTGTTCGTCCGATTTCTTATGTTGAAGGGGTGCCTAGTCCTTTAAAGCATCCTGAAAAAACAGAGATAACAATCTTTCGGGAAAATACGGAAGATATCTATGCTGGTATTGAATGGGAAGCTGGTAGTGCAGAGGTTAAAGAAGTCATAGATTTTCTAACTGAGCGTATGGCAGTGGAACAGATTCGCTTTCCAGAGACGTCTGCTATTGGTATTAAGCCCATCTCTAGGGAGGGAAGTGAGCGGCTTATCCGCTCAGCCATTGACTATGCCCTTTCTCAAGGACTTCAAAAAGTGACCCTCGTTCACAAGGGTAATATTCAGAAATTCACAGAGGGTGGTTTTAGGAAATGGGGATACCAGTTAGCTAAAGATGAATACGGTACGGCTTTGGCCAACGGAGACCTTGTGATAGATGATGTCATTGCAGATAATTTTCTTCAACAAATCTTACTCTCTCCTGAAAAGTTTCAGGTTGTTGCCTTGACCAACCTCAACGGAGATTACGCTAGCGATGCCTTGGCTGCTCAGGTCGGTGGGATTGGTATTGCACCAGGAGCAAACATCAATTATCAAACAGGTCATGCGATTTTTGAAGCAACACATGGAACAGCGCCGGATATTGCTGGCAAAAATCTTGCCAACCCTTGTTCGCTTTTGTTATCGTCCGCTATGATGTTTGACTACATAGGATGGTCAGAGGTAGGCGAACTTATTAAGCTAGCGATTAGAGAGACGATCAAGAGTCAAAAAATGACCCAAGATTTCGCTGGACAGTTAGGTATCGCTTCTCTAAGCACAACGGCATTTGGTCAAGCCTTAATCCACTTGATTAATGGCTCTGATTAGTAAGTATCATTTTTCTAAAGACTAGCACCCGTTCGTTTGTCTAGAAGCCTCTTCGACAAGTTATATTGGGTGCTTTTAGTGTGGCTAAAAGTCATTTATTTTTATAAAAAGGCTAATTTAGGTATCGTTTTTAAGTGCTGTTTGAGATGTGCCCTTTGATTGGTCAATGGTACTGTGCTGATGTCTAAAAAAAGAACAATTTCAGAACTTATCTCATCTCATTTTAGATGGTTTTTACTTGTCAGCAAGACTGTCCAGCAGATTTTTGTCATCTTTTAGGGGAAATTTTTGAAGGATTTTTCTATTTTTTTGTACACCGCAAAGATTTTTCAAAACTCTTCTTCATAAAAAATTAGCAAAATTTTCTGAAAAATATATGTTACATGTTGAAAAATAGAATCAATCATGTTATAATCTTAAATTGTAAGGGTTATCAAAAAATTGATAATCTCATATAAATTTGTAAAATACAAAGGAGAAAGCATATGGCTTCAAAAGATTTCCACATAGTGGCAGAAACAGGTATCCACGCTCGTCCAGCAACTCTGTTGGTTCAAACAGCGAGTAAGTTTTCAGCAGATATTACGCTTGAGTACAAAGGTAAGTCTGTGAATTTGAAATCAATTATGGGTGTGATGAGTCTTGGAGTTGGCCAAGGTGCTGATGTAACGATTACTGCCGAAGGTGCTGATGCTGACGATGCTATCGTTGCAATCGCTGAGACAATGGAAAAAGAAGGATTGGCATAAGATATGACAGAAATGCTTAAAGGAATTGCTGCCTCAGATGGCGTTGCTGTTGCTAAAGCATATCTACTTGTACAACCGGATTTGTCTTTTGAAACTGTTGCAGTTGAAGATACAAATGCAGAGGAAGCTCGTTTGGATGTGGCACTCGAGGCCTCTCAAAACGAGCTTTCTCTTATCCGTGAAAAAGCAGTAGATAGCCTTGGTGAAGAAGCCGCCGCTGTTTTCGATGCCCATTTAATGGTGCTCTCTGATCCAGAAATGATTGGACAAATTAAGGATAATATCCGAGCAAATAAGGCTAATGCAGAAGCCGCTTTGAAGGAAGTAACAGATATGTTTGTCGCTCTCTTTGAAGGCATGGAAGACAATCCTTATATGCAGGAGCGGGCAGCAGATATTCGTGATGTTACCAAACGTGTTTTAGCCAATCTTCTTGGGGCTAAACTTCCAAATCCTGCGACAATTGATGAAGAATCCATTGTTATTGCACATGATTTGACACCATCTGATACAGCGCAATTAAATAAAGAATTTGTTAAAGCTTTTGTGACAAATATCGGAGGGCGTACTAGCCATTCTGCGATTATGGCACGAACGCTTGAGATTGCTGCTGTACTAGGTACCAACAATATTACAGAAATAGTAAAAGATGGTGATATTCTAGCGGTCAATGGTATTACTGGTGAAGTTATTATTAATCCCACCGACCAGCAAGTTGCTGACTTTAAAGCTGCTGGGGAAGCTTATGCTAAGCAAAAAGCGGAATGGGCTCTCCTTAAAGATGCTAAGACAGTTACAGCTGACGGGAAGCATTTTGAATTAGCTGCTAATATTGGAACGCCTAAAGATGTCGAAGGTGTCAATGACAATGGTGCAGAAGCTGTTGGTCTCTACAGAACAGAGTTTCTCTACATGGATTCTCAAAACTTCCCAACAGAAGATGAGCAATATCAAGCTTATAAATCTGTTCTTGAAGGAATGAAGGGAAAACCTGTTGTCGTTAGAACAATGGATATTGGAGGGGATAAGGAACTACCATACTTTGAGTTACCTAATGAGATGAATCCATTCTTAGGTTTCCGTGCCCTACGTATTTCAATCTCTGAGACAGGTGATGGCATGTTCCGTACTCAGATGAGGGCGCTTCTAAGATCTTCGGCACATGGTCAACTTCGTATCATGTTCCCAATGGTAGCTCTCTTGAGCGAGTTTCGTGCAGCGAAAGCGATTTTTGAAGAAGAAAAAGCGAAGCTTAAAGCTGAAGGTGTTGCTGTTTCAGATGATATCCAAGTAGGTATCATGATTGAAATTCCAGCAGCAGCTATGTTAGCGGACCAATTTGCAAAAGAGGTTGATTTCTTCTCAATTGGAACCAATGACCTTATTCAATATACAATGGCAGCTGACCGTATGAACGAACAAGTTTCTTACCTCTATCAACCTTACAACCCGTCTATTTTGCGTCTAATCAGTAATGTGATTAAGGCAGCTCACGCTGAAGGGAAATGGGCTGGTATGTGTGGTGAGATGGCTGGTGATCAAACAGCTGTTCCACTCCTTGTTGGTATGGGACTGGATGAGTTTTCAATGAGTGCAACCTCTGTTCTTCGAACACGCAGTCTAATGAAAAAATTAGATACTGCTAAGATGAAGGCCTATGCCGATCGTGCTTTAGCAGAATGTGCGACTATGGAAGAGGTTATTAAACTCGGTAAAGAGTACATGGACTTTGACAATTAATCCTTAAAAAAGAAGGGTAGTATTTTCCGCCCTTCTTTTTGTTTTGTCTTAGTGATCTGGGGATGGGGTCTAATAAGATGACTAGATGCAAGTTTTCAGAAAAATAACGCGACAATCACGAAAAGAATTTAAAATAGTTGAAAGATAGTGAATATTATGTTAAAATAATCACAAGACAAAATAAGGAGGAAAGATTTTGAAAAACTATCAAAATTATGTTGATGGGGAGTGGTTGAGTTCAGAAAAGAGTATTACGATCTCTTCTCCTATTGATCAAGAAGTATTAGGGACTGTCCCTGCTATGTCACAAAAAGAGGTGGATACAGCAATGACTGCTGCACGAAAGGCCTTGCCTGCATGGCGTGCGCTTTCTGCCTATGAACGTGCCCAATACTTGCATAAAGTGGCGGATATTTTAGAAGAGAGAAAGGTGGAAATCGGAGAGATTTTGGCCAAGGAGGTCTCTAAAGGCTTAAAAGCTTCTATTGGGGAGGTTGACCGTTCAGCTCATCTGATTCGTTATTCAGCAGAAGAAGGTCTTCGTGTTTATGGTTCTTCCTTAGAGGGAGGAACCTATGAACCAGCAGCAAAATCTAAAATTTCATTGATTCGTCGAGAGCCAGTTGGTGTCGTCTTAGCTATTGCTCCTTTTAATTATCCCGTTAACCTATCTGCCTCAAAGATTGCTCCTGCCCTCATTGGGGGTAATGTGGTTATGTTTAAACCACCAACACAAGGTTCTATCTCAGGTTTACTGTTAGCTCAAGCTTTTGCAGACGCTGGTTTACCGGCTGGTGTTTTCAATACGATTACTGGTCGAGGCTCTGAAATTGGGGATTACATTATTGAACATTCAGAAGTGAATTTTATCAATTTTACAGGTTCAACACCAATTGGTTTAAAAGTTGGTAAATTAGCAGGCATTCGTCCTATTATGTTAGAGTTAGGTGGTAAGGATGCTGCAGTTGTTTTAGAAGATGCTGACCTAAAACACACGGCCAAAGAGATTGTGGATGGAGCCTTCAGTTATTCTGGTCAACGGTGTACTGCTATCAAGCGTGTTATTGTCATGGACGGTGTTGCGGATGAATTAGCAGCAGAAATCAAAGCACGCGTTGAACAATTAACAGTTGGTAATCCATTTGATAATACAGATATTACACCCGTTATTGACGAGAGTTCTGCTAACTTTATTGAAGGTCTTGTTAGAGATGCCCAAGACAAGGGTGCTACAGAATTGACCCCTTTCAAGCGTGAAGGCAATCTCATTTGGCCGGTTCTCTTTGACCATGTAAGCAGAGATATGGAAATTGCTTGGGAAGAGCCGTTTGGACCAGTTTTACCTATCATCCGTGTTCAGTCAGTGGAAGAGGCGCTGGAACTTTGCAATCAATCTGAATATGGTCTGCAGTCCTCTATCTTTACAGGAAATTACCCTCTAGCCTTTGATTTTGCGTCAAAATTAGAAGTGGGAACGGTTCACATCAATAGCAAGACCCAACGTGGTCCAGACAATTTTCCTTTCTTGGGAGTTAAGGGCTCGGGTGCAGGTGTTCAAGGAATCAAATACAGTATTGAAGCCATGACGAAGGTTAAATCCGTTGTTTTTGATGTCCAATAAATAAA
>DIXV01000088.1:35429-44466 GCA_002436115.1 Streptococcus sp. UBA6071
CAGGCACCCACGTTAAACGTTGACTTATCAGATTAGAGGTGCCATCTCCCGCAAATAAGTCTAAATAGAAAAAAGCAACAGCCTAATGAACTGTTGCTTTTTGCGAGTCTGGGCAGATTTTGTTCCTTGCCATGTTTTGATTTTACCTGCCTAAGATTTTTTTAAGGCCTTGGATCATTTTGTATTTAAGGGGCCTTGGATAATAGTGGAAGGTTCCCATTTTCCTTGTAATGGATCCGTTAAAATTTTGTTTGAAACGAAGAACCCCGTCTGTTCCATCAAACTCTCCAGTGATACCTAATAAGTTATAGTGATGAATTCCCCGACGAATGGCTTCTAAAATGGCATATTGTTGTAATAAGGCGGGTGCGTAAAACTTGTTAAACTCCTTATAGGAACCGGAAAAGAGATACACAGCTTCTTGAGGGGTATAAATGAAAAGACTACCTGCTAAGATAACATCCTTTGTTCCATAGGTATCTATTAAGGTTTTTGCTTCGTTTTTTCTGATGACAAATGTCTCAAGCTGTTCTTCAAGCTGGCGAAGTTGGTTTTTCTTTTTTGATGAATTTGAATGATGCCTTAAATAATCTTGAATTTGGTTGATTTGTTCTGCTAGATTATCCATGCTACGATTTAGCTGGTCAAGATAATCTTGAAAGTTGAGACTGGCGACAGTGAATGCGGCCTTGTCTCCCCAGCTATCATACAGGTCTTGGTAGTAGTCAAGGGGTTTGTCTGTGTATTCTCGACGCTCTGAAGTAGCAGAAGTAATGGCTTTGAAAGTAGGCAATTCCTCACGGGTTAAAACACGGATTTTTATTCCAAAGGTTTTGGACTTTTTGACCAAAGACCGTCCTTTTTGGGAAAAGGATTTGAGGAGTTGGGCTTCATCTAATCCAGAGAGGTCTTTGACATAATGCCAGTCGGGTTCGCCATCAGGATACCCTGTTTGTAAGCCGTCATGCTGGTAGCCTAAGTCTAGAAAATCCATTAGCAGTTCTTTTTTGGCCTCACCTAAAGGCTGTCCATCGCTATTAAAATTTTGGTAGGTATCATAGGGTTTTATGACTAACTCTAGGGCGCCAGCTTTTTTAGCGTAGGCTTGAAGTGCGTGGTAAAACGGTTTAAGATACCTTGTGTCACGAGAAGCTGGCCCGGAATTAATCTCCATACGAAGTCCGCCTGCCATGGATTGAGTGAACAGTAGGGCAGTCACTTGAATCTGCTTGTCTTCTTCCCAACCAAGATAGGAGATTTTGTAGCCGCGTTTAGTTAGAAGATTAGCCATTTCGCGTGTCTGCATAAAAGAACGCGAGGAAAATCTGCTAGCATAGGTTTCGTAGTCACTAGGACTTAACTCTTTTAATGTCATGTCGTCTCCTTTCTGAGGTGGGTGTTGGCTTACTTATGAGAGCTATTTTTCTTTTTTTGAAAGTCATAAGCAATTTGGGAAAGTTTATAGAGAAACGTATTGACAGGGAGATTAAATTCGCCGATATATTCTTCAAAGGTTGGGTTGAAGTTGGCTTTAAACTTGGTTAAGCCGTCATCTAAACTGCCTTCAACGCCCCCCATGTTTGCCCAGATGATTCCTTCTTGAAGGGCATCGTCAAAGACTTTAGGGTAAAGAGAATATTGGGGATAGAATTTTTTAAAGTCATCATTCATTCCTGCATAAAGCATCTCCATAACATTGCCGAAACGAACAGAGAGGATACCAGCGATGATGAGCTCCTCGTCGTAGGTGTCAACAAACTGTTCAAACTCTGTGATGTACTTTTGGACAGAAGCTTTCTGTTGGGTTAATTTAGTTAACCGTTTTTTTTGATGTTCCGCTGTGGCGCATAAATCTTTGTCAATTTGCTCAAGCTGAGCCTTGTATTCAGCGAGCCGTTGAGGGAGATTGACCTTAGCAAGATGTAGATAAGCATATTGACCGTAAATAGTCATCATTTTTTTAAAGTAGTCTTGGTTGCGAAGAGCAACTCCCTTTCTCCCTTCCGTCATTTCAACGATTTGAGCAAAATCTTGGACGTGGTCCAATTGACCACGCATGGTTACGACTCCACGATTGACGGCATCTTTCATGAGGCGCTTAGTATGCTTTGGAAATGTTTGGCTGAGGTTTTCAGTGGTGTAGACATTAGCCTGAAAGCGAGGCTGGATACTCTCAGCCATATCTGTCGTTCGACCTGTCCAGATAGCGCCTGCTTTCTGTAAGTTGTCTAAATAGGATAAGGTCTCGGAGTTTTCTTGGGCACTCCCTGCATCAGCCATCTTGTACTGTCTGAGGAGAAGGGCGGGGTCAAATTTAATGAAGAGTGCCCGTTTGGTCTTGCCGTATTTTTTTAAGGATTGAAGAACAAAGCTAAGGAGCTCCTTATTTGAATAATCCATGATTGGCCCCCGAGGGATATAGAGCATGGTAAAGCCAAGGGGAAGGGGTTTGATAAGGATGCTGGCAGAGGCCACTAAACGGTCATCCTTGTAAAAGCCTATGCGTTCATTATCCCAGTTAGATTTAATCTTAGCCCAATTGGAAGACTGGAGCAAATTGACCTGAGGTGATGCTTTAGTGAAATGATCGTGTTCGGCGGCAGAAATACCGATTTTATAAGTGTACATTACTGGAATACCCACTCTCTAAGGGCGTGTGCAACGCCATCTTCATTATTCGATTTCGTGATATATTTTGCGATTTTCTTTAGATTAGAATTGCCATTTTCCATGACAACGGGATTACCAGTCTTCTCTAGCATAGCACGATCGTTTTCTTCATCACCGATTGCCATAGTTTGGTCTTTATCAAGCCCAAGACGATTGGCCAGATGAAGAAGCGCCTCTCCCTTGCTGACCGATTTCTTCATAATTTCTAAATAGAAAGGGGAGGATTTGAAGACATTGTACTTGTCATAAAATGCAGCGGGTAGTTTAGCGATAGCAGCATCTAAAATATCGGGGTCATCAATATACATCATCTTGACAATGTTCTTGTTGATCATCTCTTCAGGAGTACGGTAAAAGATTGGGAGATTAACGAGACTAGACTCGTGGACCGTGTACTTTCCGATATTTCGATTAGCGGTATAAATCCCTGTTTTGTTAATGGCATGCATATGTACCCCTAACTGACGGCTGAGGGCCTCCACCTCAATATAGTCGTCATAGGACATGGTTTCCGAGATAATCTCCTCCCCACTATTGGTGTCTTGTACCAAACCTCCATTAAAGGTGATGACATAGTTACCTGCTTCATTGAGTTTCAGTTTCTCGATGAAGTCATAAACTCCTGCGATAGGGCGACCAGTAGCGAGAACAATTTTGACGTTTTTTGCCTTAGCTTCTTGGACAGCAGCAAAGACTTCAGGTGTAATTTCTCGTTTGTCGTTGAGTAAGGTGCCATCAATATCGACAGCGACAAGTTGAATGCTCATTTTAGTTTTCTCCGTAATAAAAGTGATTGTTTCGAATCATTTGTGAAAAATCGTTATAGGTTTCGGCAAAAAGTCCCGAAGGTGATAACATTTCTTTGGGGAAGTAGAAGCGCTGATCGCCGTGAATAGTTCCAGAGAGACTTTCTACTAGGGGGGACAGTTGAGAGAGCTCGATGACTTGCCCATCTTGTCGACGTAATTCAATCTGGGTTCGTGGATTTTCGGCCTCTGGATGGTAGATATCATAGGGCAAATCAAAGTTCCTATGGATAGCGGTATAATATTCTGGGTCAAAGCCAATTTGGGCAACAAGTTTCCGTAATTCGTCCAGAGAACCTTCATCAGCTTGATCGAAAGTTACCGATTTAAAGACTTTACGGTTGATAAAACGACTGGCTAAGTCAGCTAAAGTCTTATCTGATGCCCCCATCCAAGACTGAAAGCAGGTATTCATAACCCCATCGTCAATCGCTAAATAATCCATCAAATCAGAGTCTTGTCTAAAAAAAGGAAGTAGAAGAGGAGATGTTTGTTGGAAAAATTCAGGTTCAGCGGGGTAGAGGACTTTGGCTCTCTTGAGTAGATTTTGCAAAAGAACTTCCATGGCGCGTGTAGCAGGATGAAAGTAGACTTGCATATACATCTGATAACGGCTGACGATATAATCTTCAACAGCATGCATCCCTTGAGCATCAAAAGCAATACCATCCTCTAAAGGTCTGATAACTCTGAGAATTCGAGTCAAATCAAACTCACCGTAACTAACCCCTGAGAAGTAAGAGTCACGTAAAAGGTAATCCATTCTATCCACATCAATTTGACTAGAAATGAGCTGCTCGATTTTCTTATTTGGGTGTGCGTGACTGATAATAGAAGCAATTTGATCAGGGAAGTCAGCTGCTATTCGGCTTAATATTTGACAAATTTCTGTCTCGGGATTAGTAATAATCATCTGAGTCATGAGTTCATGATCAGTGTCAAACAATCGCTCAAAACTATGGGAATAAGCACCATGTCCGACATCATGCAAAAGAGCCGCCACTTTAGTCAAGAGGCTTTCTTCTTCAGACCACAAATCAGGGTATTTTTTTTCAAATTTTGCCGTGATTTGCCGAGCAATTTCATAGGCTCCCAAGCTATGTGAAAATCTACTATGTTCTCCAGCGTGGAAGGTAAATCCTGAGGTGCCCAATTGTTTGATGCGTCTCAGGCGTTGAAATTCTTTGCTGTTAATCAAATCATAGATAAGGGGATGGTCCACGTTGATATAATTATGAACGGGATCTCGAAATACTTTTTCAATCATTCTTCCATTATAGCAAATTTCAAAAAAATTTGGTAAAATGGAAGTATGAAAATCTATATTCCACTTTATCAGTTTATTGTGCTGGCAATATCGACAGCAATTATGACCTACTTTTTTAACGTTGCCGCTATGGGAGGGCAGTACTTTCTGATGGCCTTTTTGGGTTTTTTCCTTTTGAGAAATGTGCATGCCAGTTATCAACTAAGTCGTTTTATCCGAATTTTAGAAGAACAGAATACTAAAAAAAAGTGATGATTGGCTAGAGGGCAAATGGCATCACTTTTTTGGTTAGAGAACAAAAGCTGAGATCTGCTTGTAAACTCAGATGATAGCAGCTTATTCCCAACCAGTTAGACTAATTTCACCACTGTTGAGCCATATCTGTTTACCGTCTTTAAGGTGAACAAGAAGCCGCCCTTGAGTATCAATTTCTAAAGCCTTTCCTTGATACCTTGTTCGCTCTTGTGTGAAAGAAACCTCTTTTCCTAGAACCAGTGAGTGGTTGCGATAGGTGCTTAAAAGGTCTTCTTTGGGTGTATTTAAAAAGACAGACCATATTTCAGTAATAAGTTGGTTGCGTGTGATGGAAGGTTGTTCTGTAAAGAGGCTACCTGCTTTTTCTCTAAGGTAGTCAGGAAAATCCTCGATATGGAAGTTGATTGCCACACCAATAATCACATCTGTAACCAGACCGGTTTCAACAGAGGAGATAGCCTCGGTTAGAATACCGGCTATTTTTTTATTTTGCCAATAAATGTCATTAACCCACTTAATTTGCGCCGTTTTCCCTGTTAGATTGTGAATGGCTTTGATGATACTAGCTCCAACTAATAAGGTGTAGGGTGGGACTTGGTCAAAATGGGCGTGAGGGGCTAAATGCAAAGACATGTAGATGCCACCATGGGAGGGAGCGAAGAAATCACGGGCAAACCTTCCTTTTGCTGCCGATTGACTAGGCGCTAAATAGAGGGAATTTGCGGGGTGTCCTAATTCGATACCGTGTCTTGCATCTGTTTGAGTTGAAAGGCTTTTTTCATTGTAACTGACGAAAAAAGGCAGTTCATCAGCCAGCTGATAGGGTAAAAGGAGGTCGCCCTTCTCTATACGGTAGCCCAGGTTTTTAACCGAATGGATAACCAACCCGTGCGCCTCTAATTGTTTTATCGCTTTCCAAATGGAAGTCCGAGAAATCTGTAGGGTTTGTGCGAGTTTTTCTCCAGAAATGTAGGTGCTTTCTTGGGAAAGGATACGGTAGACTTTTTCATAGGTTTTCATTCTTCTATTATACCATATCAGAAACTATACCAAAAAGCTAAAATGTAGAAGCGCTCAGTTATTGACCGTTTTTTTGGACTGTCTGTCCTTACAAGCACGCCAGTCTTTGAGCTGGTTGAGCATTTGCAGAACAGATGGTTTTTATCTCAGTATTTTTAATGACTTAGAGAAAAAACGAACCTTATAAAAATAGTTGTCAGAAGTATATATGCTCTAAACCACCACTAAAAGCACAAAAAAGTTTCTGTTTTTGTCTTTTTTAAAATAAAACTAAATAAGAGAAAAACAATCTGGCGGGAAAGTTGCATCCAGTAAAAGACGAAAAAAGAACAATAAAACCTTGTTTAAGTTTGTTAAAAGGTGTACAATGGTAACAGAATGCATAAAAAAGGAGGACAATTATGCTTAAACTTGAAAATGTGAAGAAAAGTTATGGAAGTAAGCAAGTCTTGCGTGGGATTGATATGGATGTTCGACCAGGTCAGATTGTAGGTTTGATTGGGAAAAATGGTTCTGGTAAAAGTACCTCTGCCAATATCTTAGTTGGATCAACTTCACAAACTTCAGGAAGTATCTTTATCGATGGAAATGTAAGTGTCTTAAGTGTTCAGGCTGGATTACAAAATGATTTGACTGGACGCGAAAATATTTATATGAAGTGTTACATGATGGGAATGAACAAAGCTCAAATCGACACTATTGTCGAAGACATTATCGACTTCTCTGAAATTAGAAAATTTATTGATCAACCGGTTAAAACATATTCTAGTGGGATGAAAGCTCGCTTGGGATTTGCTACTGCAATCCAAACCGATACCGATATCCTTGTGATTGACGAAGCTTTATCTGTTGGTGACAAAGCCTTTACCGAAAAATGTTTTGATAAGATTGAAGAAATCGTAAGTTCAGGAAAAACGATTATTTTTGTTACTCACTCTATGGAACAAATTAAAAAGTATTCCAAACGCGTCATTTGGTTACACGAAGGTAAAGTGATTGGTGATAGTCGTGATGTGGAAGAAATTACGAACCGCTACAACGATTTCTTTCCTAAAGTAAAAAAAGCGGCGAAATAATGCAAGCGATCAAAGAGGTAATGCTTTGGGGTATGACGCAATTTGTTGCCTTACAAGGCATCCTAGCACGCTTATTTTCCAAGCGTACAAATGGCAAGTGTGTGCTGCTCGCAAATCATTACAACAATGCTGCAATGTATGCCAAAGCACATGCAGACACGCTTGTGGTGTTTACCAAACCCGAGTTGGTAGCAAAGTATCAAGCACTTGGTTGTAAAGAAGTTTATAGCTATCGTCGCTTTTGGCTCTTTGTTGAACTCGTTGCACTCTTACAAGCAACCCATATCGTATTGGATGATTATTATCCTTACTTATATTTGGTTGCTAGTAACAAAGATGTAACCAATCTTTGGCATGCCAATGCCATTTATAAAAAAATTGGATTTGCATCTCCGCTTTATGCCAATCGCTCACGTATATCAATCAATCGCTACAAGCGTAACTTTGCTTGTTATGATCGCTTTTTAGTTTATTCTGAAATTGAACAAGCCATCGTAATGAGTTCACTCGCTTTAAGCAGTGACTGTGTGATTGTAGATGCTAGCTATTACCATTCTTCACTTGAAAAGCAGCAGGATAAGGTGAAAAAGAAATTGGTCTATGCACCAACCTTTCGTCCTTATGCATATGATTATGATGCGATTGCAAGCTTTTTAAAAACTCGTTTTCCCGATTATGAAGTTGTTGCTTGTTTACATCCTAGTATGTCCAAACACGCATACAACGTATATGAAGTGTTACGTGATGCAGAAATCCTAGTCAGTGACTATAGCGCGCTCTTATTTGAAGCCCTACGCTTTAGTCAACTGCGTGTGTATCAAATGATTGATACACAAGATCTTGTCACTTATGAAAAAATGGTTGGATTGAATCACATTTACACAGAATCGTATGATATTCCAACCTTACAATACAAGAAAGTTTAGAGACCCCCATGAAAGAAACGATATATAAAATTTTACCAATAAAAAAAATAAGACGCTTTATTGGTCGTGTGTTAGGAAAAATCAAGCGTGATAACTATACTTTGATTTCCTCAAGCATCAATAAAGTAGCCTCTTACCTTCCCTTAAAAGACCAGATTCTCTTGGAATCATTTATTGGAAAAAGTAACGATGATAACATTGTTCTCATTGCTAATCATCTAATTAACACCTTTCCCAATAAAAAGATTTACTATGCTTTGAATCGCAAGGTAAAGCCGAGCACTATGTTGGATTCTCGAATCCATGTCATTCCTCGCTCTTCTGTCCACTATTTGTGGTTGATGAGCCGTACAAAAAACATCATTACCAATTCTAGGATTCACCGTTCGATTTACCGCAAACGCGAAGATCAACAAGTATTCCAAATTTGGCATGGTGTTCCTTGGAAACGCTTGGTACACGACCAACCAGCCATTTCATTTGAAAATACGACACCAGAGAAATACTTGGCAAACTTTGCGAAAGATGTGGAAAAATGGACCTATCTATTTGCCCCTAATGCTTATAGCGCAGAAAAATTTACTTCTGCTTTCCGTCCACATAGCGAAGTCATCCCATGTCGTTACCCTTGTGTAGATTTCCTACGTGGAATTGATGAGAAGAGAAAAGCAACCATCGCTAGTAAATTGGGTATTCCATTTCCAAACGATAAGAAAATTGTCTTATACATGCCAACCTTCCGTGAATACGCAATGATTTCCGCAGGAAAATATATGTTCCAATCCAATCTTGATACCGCATTCTTTGCTTCGCATCCTGAGCTTATCTTCCTTGTCCGCTCACATTATTTGGTCATGGAAAAAATCGGGATGGAACTTGACAATGTCATTGATGTATCAAAATATGAAAGTGTAAATGAATTATATGGAATTAGTGATCTACTAATTTCGGATTATAGTTCTGCTATTTTTGAATTTGAAGTACAAAACAAACCAGTGTTATGTTACATTCCCGATA
>DIXV01000088.1:44713-45173 GCA_002436115.1 Streptococcus sp. UBA6071
CCCAGAAGCCGTTCATATAGCCTACGAAATGGAAGAAGTTGAAACGATGTTAGCAACGTTCTCTACGATGCACTCAAGCAATCATGGAGGCTTTGACATCGATGAACAACATGCTTTGGTTGATGAGATCACAGCACGCTTATAAGCGATAGGAGAAAACAATGAAAAAAGTAATAACTTATGGTACCTTTGATTTATTACATCATGGGCATATTAATATTTTAAGAAGAGCAAGAGAACTTGGTGACTATTTGGTCGTTGCGGTATCTAGTGATGAATTCAATGCCATCAAAGGTAAAAAGTGCTACTACACCTTTGAAGAACGTAAGGCAATCGTAGAAGCGATTCGCTATGCGGATGAAGTCATTCGTGAGGATGATTGGGATCAAAAAATCAAAGATGTCCAAGAAAATCAAATCGATGTCTTCGTAATGGGTGATGACTGGACGGGTAAATTTGA
>DIXV01000088.1:45361-46941 GCA_002436115.1 Streptococcus sp. UBA6071
GGTAAATTTGACTTCCTAAAAGATTATTGTGAAGTGGTCTATTTACCAAGAACTGAAGGTATCTCTACAACCAAAGTAAAAAATGATTTAAAATTAAACAAGTAAACTTGCTCATGTTGCAGTTTGCACAAAAATTTCATCTAAGCCCCTACTTTATCTATAAAAATGAATGCTTTGATTCTATTTTCTAGTTTATTCGATATAATACTAGTAGATAAACAAAGGAGCACTCATGGAAACTTACTTGAAATATCATGTAGATTCATATGAAATCATTTTGGAATTTAATCAGGATGTTTGGACGTTGCACATACTCAATATGCATACACGTCAAGCACAAGTTGAAAGCTTAGATGGAACAATGAGTGAACAAGAAGCCATCACATGGGTCCAGAACTTTATGGCATCCGACGATGTGCAAGTGTAATAAAAGAAGCAAGCAATTGCTTCTTTTATCTTTTAGAAAGGAACCCACAATGAACATACAAATTTTTGGAAAGAAAAAATGCTTTGAAACAAAAAAAGCTGAACGCTATTTTAAAGAGCGAAAGATTAAAGTACAAGCAATCGATATTTTAGATAAAGGAATGAGTCCAAAAGAATATGAAAGTGTAAAGCGTGCCGTTGGTGGTGTCGATGCTCTACTAGATCCTACAAGCAGCGCATATAAAGCAGCCTATATGGACAATCAACAAAGCGATGCGGCCAAAGAGGCAAAATTACTGGATGATCCAGCTTTATTTTGCACCCCTATCGTACGCAATGGAAAACAAGCAACGGTCGGATATCGACCAGAGATTTGGAAAACCTGGAAAGACTAACTAACAAATAAATTGGCACGCGTTTTAAGATATGCTATACTATTTTCGTATTTTTACAAAGCAGTAACCTAACAATACGTTACCATGTAAAAAACACGGGCCTTTGGCCAATTGATGGAGGTATGCATATGCACACAGGTAAAGTAAAATTCTTCAACTCTGAAAAAGGATTCGGTTTCCTTACGGATGATAATGGAACCGATATCTTTGTTCACTACACAGCAATCAAAGTTGATGGGTTTAAAACATTGGAAGAAAACCAACGTGTATCTTTCGACGTAGTCGAAGGTGATCGTGGGCCACAAGCAGCAAACGTCGTTGTTCTTTAATGGTACCAAAAAAAGCCAATAGCATTTGGCTTTTTTTTTACCCTATAAGGCGTATACTTAATAGTATATTGGAGGAACATTGCCATGTTAGGAACAGCAAAGATACTAGATGCGAAAACGCATCAATTAACTGACGATATGACCATCTATCGTGCATTACCGAAACGTGATTTACCAAGCGTCGGTCCGTTTGTATTTTTCGATCATTTTCATCCAGATCATACAGAAGAATCTACCATATCTGCACACCCCCATGCAGGCATTGAAATCATTACCTATCTCATTGAAGGCCATATGCTACATCGCGATAGCCTAGGTCATCATGGGAGTGTGGAAAGTGGGGGCGCACAGTATATCTTATCCGGTCAAGGACTAATTCATGAAGAGCGCGTCGGTCATCCAGACAACCCACACCTTCATGGTGTGCAGC
>DIXV01000017.1:0-5643 GCA_002436115.1 Streptococcus sp. UBA6071
GGGGGGGGGACAAGAATCTTATCACAAGAAATTAGGCTTGTAATGTTCGCTTGCAGAGTCTGTTTCAACAAGGTTTTAGGATAGCTGTCTCTTCTATTTTCCTTCTAAGCTCTGTTTGACATAATGGATAAAAGCATCCATGATAGCTGTATTCTTACGTTTATTATGACTAACGAAACCTAAGGTATGCACAGGGCTGTCTTTTAGGTTGATGAGAACGATTTGTTCTTTGATAAAACTGTTGACAATACCGAGTCCAGAGGCGTAAGCATCTGTTGCACAAAGTAGATTCATGACGGTTCCACGATCATTGCTGTACATAATGACACGATTGCGGTTCAAGGTCATCGGATCCTCGTCAAAATTGATTCCAGAGTTTTCTTGACGGAAACGTACTTGCGGGTAGCTTTCCAATTCTTCTTGAGTTAGGGTTGCTGCTCCTGATAAGGGATGATTCTTCCCAAGGAATACACGAGTTGGAAACTCTCCAAGTGAAGTGAAGCTTAGATCTTGATGTGCCAGAGATTTTTCCAAGATATGGCGGTTGTCATCGTTCAAGTAAATAAACCCCAAATCACTTTCAAAACGAGCCACACTTTCCAAGACTCTCTTAGTGGTTGTTTCAATAAGTTGAAATTCTAGGTGGTCGTCTTGAAACTCCTGAGCTACCGTTGCTAGGGGGATAGATAAGAAGTCATAGTGATGAGAAGCAATGGTGAAGGTTTTTTTAAATTGCTTTTGATAGCGTTCCTCCAGCAGGTCCAACTCTCCTAGAATCCGTGTAGCATGCTTGAGAAAATCGTTGCCAGCATCTGTTAGATGAGCTCCTGTATGAGAACGAGAGAAGAGCTGTACGCCTAGTTCTTCTTCCAGATCTTTAATACTGCTAGAAAGATTAGGTTGGGAGACAAAAAGTTTTTTGGCGGCCTGGCTGAAAGACCCTGTCTCAGCAATTAGCTGAACATAGCGACACTGTTGAAAATTCATAGCATTTCCCTTCCTTTCCTATGGTGGTGAATGGACGTGAGAAGACTTGATGCCTGAACGAGGTGATGAGGCAAATGTCATTCTACCATTGTAACATAAAGTCGGAGGCAAGAGAATGCCTCTTGTCATAAGTTTTTCTTATGGTATTCCATAAGAAAAATTGATTACGCAAAAAAAAGCTAGAGATGATAAGATGGAAATAATATGTCCTAATATAATATCTTTGCTCCACTGACCCACCTGAAATGGCAATTAGCAGGTAAAGTTACTGCGGGAGACGATGTCATTGTAAATTTTATAGAAGAAAACCCTGAAAGGGTAAGAGAGGTTCTGAAGGTCATCGCCAAGGGGTTGGCCATTTTGGTCAAATGTTTGATTACCGAGGCTGGAGTAGATGGGATGTATTATTGGAAAAAGTTTGATGATGGGACAGAAAGAAAATTTAGTGGAGAGTTACTTTTATCAGAGAAAGTAAGTTTACCAAATGACTTACTTATAGGGTTAAGAGCAGCATTAATCGAAATTGGTAACAGCATAAAAGATTATAATTGTTTTAAAGTATTAGTTCTTCTTGATGAATTAACAACTCGTTTTTCAATGCTTTACCTTTCGTTTGTCCGTACTACTCCACCTATTCTTTTGATTACTTTCTTTTACAGTCTTCTTTCCAATCTCCTCAATTTTCTTTTAAAATCCAGCGGTTTTGATATTTTTGCTATTACTCTGATTTACTATGCTTTTATTATTTTTAGTTTCATGACAACAAGGAATTTATCAGAGATTATTCGTTCGGCAATCTTGACTGTTGATAGGGGGCAGCTAGAGGCGGCAGAGGCTATTGGCATGACGGAGGTTCAAGCCTACTTGAGACTTTCTTGTCGGTTTGCCCTTCCTAATTTTGTAACCTTGTGATTAATCTAGTGAGAGGCACTTCTCTGGTTTTTGTATTACAGCAATTGCTAAAATCGAAGCTTCTCATGACTATCATTACTTTGAAGCTTACTTGGTCATTTTTGTTATCTACCTTATAATTTGTGGAATAATCCCGTACGGGTTTAAACAATTGGAAAACAGGATTCGTCTTTCCTGATAAGCTAGTCGGACACTAGAGTCAGTAGCTCTTCGTCCTTTATCCATTATTTGATATAAAACAAAAAATAATTGCCTAAAGTCGGTAGAAATAAGCTATTTCGAGAATCTGACCAAAGAACTGAAAGAGTTTGGTTTCGTCTGCTTTTAAATTATAATCAAGATATGATATAATAGGGATAAAGCAAATTGGTGTCTTACGTCACCGGCTTGTATAAAATAAAAGACAGACAGAGGTGACCGAATGAATAGATATAAAGCAACTCAAGAGTGGCTAAATACTCTTTTGGGAGATGGCCAACTACCCTCAAATGTAGTTGCTATTGGCTTTAATTTATATGATAAAGGGCAGGATAGCTGGACCATGGAAATGGTTGGGACAGGTCGATTCTCTCTTGACGATGACAGTTGGCTCTCGGATGAAATCATAGACTTTGGGACACGACAATATCCTTTGGTATGGGAACAAGCGTCAGACTGGAAGACTATACTAGCAGAAGCAGTTTTGCATTTAAAGGAATACTTGGACCACGGGAAACACGCCCATTGTTTAAAAACGGTAGCTGGTGTTGGTGTTGGCTTTGCGGATGGAGACATCGAGATTTTATATACCAGCCCGCAGAGGGAAAATGGATAAACAGAGAAAACGAGCTATCGGCTTGTTTTTTATTTGGTCAGAGAAAATAGACTATTTAAAGGCTTGCTTGAGCATTTATCAGCAAGAATAACCAGCAGTAATGGGATGAGCAAACCACCTTTAATCCGAGGGAAGTGGACGTTTAGTTTTAGCAAAAATTTGCAGCCCCTATCAGTTGACTTTTTGAGAGGGGTTTCATACAATGTCAGTAAGCAACTCACTAAACTAAAGGAGGATTATTAGATGTCTTTAATCGGAAAGGAAATGATTGCATTTTCAGCAGAAGCTTATCACAACGGAAAGTTCGTTAAGGTGACGAGCGAGGATGTTAAAGGGAAGTGGGCGATTTTCTGCTTCTATCCAGCAGATTTCTCATTTGTTTGTCCAACAGAATTGGGAGACCTACAAGAACAGTATGCCACCTTGCAATCACTGGGTGTAGAGGTGTATTCAGTTTCAACAGACACTCATTTTGTTCACAAGGCTTGGCACGATGACTCAGAGGTTGTTGGGACATTGACCTATGCTATGATCGGAGACCCTTCTCATGTGCTTTCACAAGGTTTTGGTGTTCTTGGAGAAGACGGCCTTGCCCAACGTGGGACTTTCATTATTGATCCAGACGGGATCATTCAAATGGTAGAAATTAATGCTGACGGTATTGGACGTGATGCCAGCACTCTGATTGACAAGGTTCGGGCAGCTCAGTATGTCCGTAAACATCCAGGCGAAGTTTGTCCCGCTAAATGGAAAGAGGGAGCTGAAAGCTTGACACCAAGCTTGGATTTGGTCGGTAAAATTTAAGGAGAGTCTATGGCACTAGATGGTAACACCAAAGCACAATTAGGCCAATATTTAGCCTTATTGGAGTCAGATATCCTTTTACAAGCACACTTATCTGACGATAGCAAATCAGAGGAGGTTAGAGACTTTCTCCAAGAGATTGCAGACATGTCTGAACGCATCACAATTGAAGACAAGGTGCTCTCACGAACACCGAGTTTTCGCATTACGAGAAAAGGAAGTGACAGCGGGGTAGAATTTGCGGGGTTGCCTCTGGGGCATGAATTCACCTCCTTTATCTTAGCACTCCTGCAAGTGTCAGGACGAGCTCCTAAAGTAGATAATGACGTGATTGCACGCATCAAGGAGATAGATAAACCGCTTCATTTTGAAACCTATGTCAGTTTAAGTTGTCATAATTGTCCAGATGTCGTCCAGGCACTCAATATCATGGCAATTCTTAATGACAATATTTCTCATACCATGGTAGAGGGAGGTATGTTTCAAGATGAGGTCAATGCTAAGGGGATCCTCTCTGTTCCGACAGTGTATTTAAATGACGAGCTCCTAACATCTGGTCGTACTAGCATTGAACAGCTTTTAGAAGAAGTGGCAGGGCCTCTCTCAGAAGAGTCTTTCTCAGACAAGGGTGTTTTTGATGTCTTGGTTGTTGGGGGTGGTCCAGCTGGTAATAGCGCTGCTATTTATGCGGCTCGAAAAGGGATCAAAACAGGTCTCCTTGCAGAGACGTTTGGCGGTCAAGTCATGGAGACTGTCGGCATCGAAAATATGATTGGAACGCCCTATACGGAAGGTCCTAAGTTGATGGCTCAGATTGAAGAACATACGAAAGCCTATGCTGTGGATATTATGAAGGCACAGCGTGCTGTTTCAATCAAAAAGCGAGATTTGGTGGAGGTCGAATTGGCCAACGGGGCAGTGCTTCAAGCGAAGTCAGCTATCCTTTCATTAGGAGCCAAGTGGCGCAATATTAATGTTCCAGGTGAAGAGGAGTTTCGTAATAAAGGCGTGACAAACTGCCCGCACTGTGATGGTCCGCTCTTTACTGGGAAGCCTGTAGCAGTAATTGGTGGTGGCAATTCGGGATTGGAGGCTGCTCTTGATCTTGCTGGTTTAGCTAGTCAGGTGTATGTCCTAGAATTTCTCCCCGATCTAAAGGCCGATAAGGTGCTACAAGAAAGAGCACGGTCTATTGATAACCTAACGATTATCACAAATGTTGCAACGAAAGCCATTGTTGGGGACTCACACGTGACGGGTCTGGATTATACTGATCGTGAGACAAATCAAGACCATCATTTGACGCTTGACGGGGTATTCGTACAGATTGGCTTAGTACCTAATACAGCTTGGTTAACAGGCAGTGGTATTGAGCTTAATCCGCTTGGGGAAATTGTAGTAAACAAGCAGGGTTCAACGAATATACCAGGTATCTTTGCAGCAGGAGATTGTACAGATTCTGCTTATAAACAAATTATCATTTCTATGGGGTCAGGAGCTACAGCAGCGATTGGAGCTTTTGATTACTTGATTAGGCAATGATACTCTTAGAGATTGGTTTTCCAATCTCTTTTTGATTTCAAATTCTCCTTAGATAAAATGAAACCAAGACCTCTGTGTCTGGAGAAAAGAGCTGTATTTTGGAAATAGACTAGGAACTTTTTTGGGGAATTAGAGTTTCAACCGTGATGCGACAGGTTAAGGAGGGAAAAAGATTGGCTCAGAAAGCTTATTTTATTTCAAGTCATTTCGATTTTACATAAAATATGATAGAATAGTAGTCGGTACGTAGTTTTATGCAAAGATAAATTAAGGGACAAGCCCTTGGTTCATCTTTGTAGAAAACGAGCGTATTAATTTATGATACTAAAGGAGTTGTCTTTAATGACCAAACATGTATTTGAAATGACCTTTGCGGGTCTTCCCTTAATCGTAGAGACCGGCCAAGTTGCTCGTCAAGCAAATGGTGCCGTCGTCGTACGTTATGGAGATACTACGGTTTTAACCGCAGCCGTCATGTCCAAGAAAATGGCAAAGGGGGATTTTTTCCCTCTTCAAGTCAATTATGAAGAAAAAATGTATGCGGATGGAAAATTCCCCGGCGGTTGGATGAAGCGTGAGGGGCG
>DIXV01000017.1:5802-12744 GCA_002436115.1 Streptococcus sp. UBA6071
GTCCTTCTACAGATGCGACCTTGACTGCCCGTCTTATTGATCGCCCAATCCGTCCCATGTTTGCAGAAGGTTTCCGAAACGAAGTCCAGGTTATCAATACGGTTCTTTCTTACGACGAAAAGGCTAGTGCTCCCATGGCTGCCATGTTCGGTTCCTCATTAGCATTAGCCATCTCAGATATCCCATTTGAAGGGCCTATCGCTGGTGTCCAAGTTGGCTATGTTGATGGTCAGCTACTGGTCAATCCAGATCCTGACCAACAAGAAAAATCATCGCTTGATTTAATTGTAGCAGGAAATTCCGACGCCATTAACATGGTTGAGTCGGGAGCTCAAGAGCTTTCGGAAGAGATCATGTTGGAGGCTCTGCTATTTGGTCATCAGGAAATCCAAAAACTATTGGACTTCCAAAACCAAATTGTGGCAGCCGTTGCCAAAGAGAAAGTAACCGTTGAGTTGCTTCAGGTAGATGAAGCACTTCAATCAGAAATTGTAGCTGCCTATAACAAGGATCTTCAGTTAGCTGTCCAAGTGGAAGAGAAACTGGCTCGAGAAGCTGCAACAATCGCTGTTCGTGATCGTGTCATCGCAGATTACGAAGCGAAGTTTGAAGGCCACGAAGATGTCGACACCATTATGCGAGATGTTGCTGAAATCCTAGAACAAATGGAACACGAAGAGGTTCGTCGTCTCATTACTGAGGACAAGATTCGTCCAGATGGGCGTCGAGTAGATGAGATTCGTCCGCTAGATGCTGAGGTGGATTACCTACCAAATGTTCATGGTTCAGGCCTCTTCACACGTGGCCAAACCCAAGCTCTCTCTATTTTGACCCTAGCCCCTATGAGTGATACTCAGATTATTGATGGTCTTGGAACGGACTATAAGAAGCGTTTCCTTCATCATTATAATTTCCCGCAATACTCTGTCGGTGAGACAGGACGTTACGGAGCACCAGGTCGTCGTGAAATTGGTCACGGAGCCTTAGGGGAACGTGCTTTAGAGCAAGTTCTACCAAGCTTTGAAGAATTTCCTTATGCCATCCGCTTGGTGGCAGAAGTCTTGGAGTCCAATGGCTCATCTTCACAAGCATCAATTACGGCTGGCACCCTAGCTCTTATGGCTGGTGGCGTACCTATTAAGGCACCTGTTGCAGGGATTGCTATGGGCTTGATCTCAGACGGGACGAATCACACCGTCTTGACTGATATCCAGGGCTTGGAGGATCACTTTGGTGATATGGACTTCAAAGTGGCAGGGACTCGTGAAGGGATCACAGCCTTACAGATGGATATCAAGATTTCAGGCATCACTCCAGAGATTTTGTCGGAAGCTCTGGCTCAGGCCAAGAAAGCCCGTTTTGAAATCTTAGATGTGATTGAGGCAACAATTGCTGAACCAAGACCTGACCTAGCCCCAAGTGCACCTAAGATTGATACCATTACGATTGATGTCAGCAAGATTAAGGTGGTTATCGGTAAAGGAGGCGAAACCATTGATAAAATTATCGCTGAAACAGGTGTGAAAATTGACATTGATGACGAAGGAAATGTTTCGATCTACTCTAACGATCGTGAAGCAATCGAAGCCACAAAAGTCATTATTCAAAACTTGGTGCGAGAAGCAAAGGTAGGAGAGGTCTTCACATCTAAAGTGGTACGGATTGAGAAATTTGGAGCTTTTGTTAACCTTTTTGAACGGACAGATGCCTTGGTTCATATTTCTGAAATGTCTTGGGGAAGAACCAATCAGGTGGAAGATTTGTTGGCGATTGGTGACGAAGTAGATGTGAAAATCATCAAGATCGACGATAAGGGTCGTGTGGATGCTTCTATGAAAGCTTTGCTGCCAAAGCCAGAGGGTTATGAGGAGCCTAAAAAGTTTGAAAGGAACAACCGCAACCAAGGTCACAAGCCAAACCATCACAAGAAGCCACAGGGGCATGATGCTAAAAATAGTTTTGGTGGTCTACGGATGTACGAACACAAGAAGAATACCAAAGAAGATTAGGAGAAATGCTTATGGGCTGGTGGAAAGAAACCATTGATATTGTTAAAGTAAATGACCCAGCAGCTCGTACGAGTTTGGAAGTGCTTTTGACATACCCAGGGATAAAAGCCTTAGCGGCTCACCGACTTTCCCACTTTTTGTGGCGGCATAATTTCAAGCTATTAGCTCGGATGCATAGCCAATTCTGGCGATTTTGGACTCAGATTGAGATTCATCCAGGGGCCCAGATTGCAGAAGGGGTGTTCATTGATCACGGTTCGGGATTAGTCATTGGAGAGACCGCTATTGTAGAAAAAGGGGTCATGCTCTACCACGGAGTGACTCTGGGAGGGACTGGTAAGGATCTCGGCAAACGCCATCCGACCGTTCGAGAGGGGGCGCTTGTCTCTGCCCATTCTCAAATTATAGGTCCGATTGAAATTGGAAAAAATGCTAAGGTAGGAGCCGCAGCCGTTGTCCTGTCAGATGTCCCAGAAGATGTGACAGTGGTGGGTGTTCCCGCTAAGATAGTAAGGATCCACGGCGAAAAAGACGGACCAACCATTAAGAATTTAGAGGAAATTCGAGAAGAATCCTATTATTCGTCTAAGTTATAAGCATGAGCTTGGTCTACGAATTGGGGTATTGGTCTTAGCACCCCTTCTCAAGTGTCTGCAGTCCATATCTAAGCTTGAAAGGATAGCCTTTTCAAGTGCGTTCTAAGCATCACTTAAGAATTGGAGGAAACATGATTAAAATTTACGATACCTTAACCAGACGTCTGCGTCAATTTATCCCTATTACAGACAAGGTAGTCAATATGTATGTCTGTGGTCCTACTGTCTACAATTATATTCATATCGGAAATGCACGGAGTGTTGTCGCTTTTGACACGATCCGTCGCTATTTTGAGTATTCGGGCTACACGGTCAATTACATTTCCAATTTTACCGATGTTGATGATAAGATTATAAAAGGGGCTGCCCAAGCAGGCATGGGGACCAAAGAGTTTTCGGATAAATTCATTGCTGCTTTTATGGCAGATGTTCAGAAACTTGGTGTCAAACCCGCGACAAACCATCCGCGCGTTATTGATTATATGGATGAGATTATCGTCTTTGTGCAGATTTTGATAGATAAAGGTTTTGCCTATGAAGCCAGTGGGGATGTTTACTTTCGTGTGGCTAAGTCTGAACAGTATGCCAGATTAGCTAATAAGACCTTGAGTGAACTTGAAGTTGGTGCCAGTGGTCGTGTGGACAAATTGTCAACTGTAAAGGAGCATCCTTTTGATTTTGCACTTTGGAAGACCGCTAAATCAGGGGAAGTTTCTTGGAGCAGTCCTTGGGGAGATGGTCGACCAGGCTGGCATATCGAATGCTCTGTTATGGCAACGGAACTTCTTGGCGACACTATAGATATTCATGGAGGTGGGGCAGACTTGGAGTTTCCTCATCATACCAATGAAATTGCCCAATCAGAAGCCAAGACAGGTAAGTCTTTTGCTAATTACTGGATGCACAATGCAATGCTCAACATTGATAATGAAAAAATGTCTAAGTCTCTGGGAAACTTCGTAACCGCACACGAGATGTTGGAGACGATTGACGGTCAAGTCTTGCGTTTTTTCCTTGCAACTCAGCACTATCGTCGTCCTCTTAATTATACTGAGAAGGCTATTGAAGATGCCGAGATTAACCTCAAGTACTTAAAGAACACCTTCACTCAGCCCTTTACTCAAAAGGTAGATGAGATCGGTCTGGAAAGCTTTTTAGTAGCGTTTAGCCAAGCGATGAACGATGATTTTAATACGGCTAATGGGATTACCGTTGTCTTTGACTTAGCCAAATGGATTAATTCGGGAAATTATAATCATCGTATCAAACAGGCCTTTTCCAAGATGTTAGAAGTATTTGGCATCGTTTTTGAGGAAGAGGTGCTGGATAGCGAGATTGAACAATTGATAGAGAAACGTCAAGCAGCGCGTGCTAAGAAGGATTTTGTGACGGCAGATGAAATTCGTGAGATATTAGAAGCTAAAGGGATTAAACTGTTAGATACTAAGGAGGGGGTGAGGTGGATTCGTGACTGAATTAGATGTCAGGCTAATTAATGGCATTGCCCTAGCTTTTGAAGGCGATGCTGTTTATTCGATGTATATCCGAAGACACTTGATTTTTCAAGGACTGACGAAACCGAATCAACTACACCAAACAGCAACCCGCTACGTTTCTGCTAAGGCACAAGCTACGATTGTTGAGGGGCTGTTAACCTCCGGATTTTTAACAGAGGAGGAAGTGCTTATTTATAAACGGGGTCGAAATGCCAATAGTTATACCAAGGCTAAGAATGTTGGGACGATCACTTATCGCATGTCCACGGGTTTTGAAGCCATTATAGGCTACCTACATATGACCGGTCAAATAGCACGTCTGGAAGAGCTTATTGCCTGCTGTATCGCAGAGGTGGAAAAGAAGAAAACTGCCACAAGACTTAACTAATCTTCATAAAAGCTTTCATTGGCCTTTAATTTATGCTACAATAGGCTATTATAATCTAAAAAGGAAATATTATGAATTTACAAAACAACTCTATCCACAAACAACGTCTCTTTTTTATAGCAGTCTCTGCTCTTGGAGCCATCGCTGCTTTTTTACCTTGGATAAACTACAATATATTTGGGCTTTCGGGTTCTATACAAGGGATTTCAGGTGATGGTGTCTTTACATTAGCCTTGTTTATCGCAGTTATCGTTGTGAATTCTTTAGGCCAGCGAAATCATCCCCTTGCAAAGGGACCTACAATCGCGACTGGTGTCTTAGGCCTCATTGCTGCACTAATCCCCTTTTATAATATAGTAAGTTTTCAAGGGGCCTTAGAAAGCACAAATAGCTATATGGCTGGTGTAGAAGATCTCCTTAGTTCAGACATGTACAGCTTTGGTTTTGGTATGTGGTTGACGCTTATTTCAGGCCTAGTTATCACTGCTTATGCTATTTTTCTCTTCCTTCAACTAAAAAAACAGCAATCAAGTGTGTTAAATAGTGATGCAGTTGTGCCCCCTGTCTCTACTAGCGCTGATGCTGGTAAAGAAATAGCAACTTTGGAAGGAGATGTTGAAAAAACAGCTGAGGAGAAGATATCCGAGAGCCAAGCTGACCAGACGGCAGAAATCCCTGAAGAATCAGAAAGTAAGAACGAAGAACCTGCTGAAAAGGAAGAAGTAAGTAGTGACTCCGCAACAGGAGCAAAGAGCCAAGCAGCTGTTTCTGAAGATACCCCATCAAATCTTTAAGGCAGTCCGAAGGCTTAATAATAAAATTATTTCAGGCATTAGGGGTTTCTCCCCAATGCCTTTTTTGGTATAATACCATTATGGAAAATAACGATATTGTCTATGGTGTACATGCTGTAACAGAAAGATTAACCGTTAATACCGGAAATAAGCTTTATATTCAGGATGACTTGCGGGGTCCGAGAGTTGATAAGATTAAGGAATTAGCGGCACAAAAAAAAGTTTCGATTTCTTGGACAACAAAGAAGGCTCTGTCCGAGATGACTGACGGAGCAGTCCATCAGGGCTTTGTCCTCAAGGTGTCCGAGTTTGCCTATAAGGATCTGTCGGTACTATTGGAAAAGGCAAACCAAGAGGAGAATCCTCTTATTCTTATTTTAGATAGCTTGACCGATCCCCACAATTTGGGGTCTATTTTACGAACTGCTGATGCGACCAATGTTTGTGGGGTCATCATCCCAAAACACCGTGCCGTTGGAGTGACACCTGTTGTCGTTAAAACCTCTTCAGGTGCAGTTGAGCATGTTCCAATTACTCGTGTGACAAACCTCAGTCAAACCTTGGATACACTCAAAGCCGAAGGCTTCTGGATATTTGGGACAGATATAGATGGGACTCCCTCTACGCAATGGAATACGAAAGGAAAACTTGCTCTTATTATCGGTAATGAGGGCAAAGGTATCTCTGTCAATATCAAAAAACAAGTTGATGAGATGATTAGTGTTCCCATGAGTGGACATGTACAAAGTCTTAATGCTAGTGTGGCAGCAGCTATTCTCATGTACGAAGTGTATCGCAATAGAAAATAAAAGGAAATTTATGACATTTAAGATTATTACAGATTCTACAGCAGACCTTTTACCAGAATGGACACGAGAAAAAGAAGTGCTTGTCCTAGGGCTAACGGTTCAGCTAGATGGAGAGACTTATGAAACCGTGGGGGACAATCGTCTGACCAGTCCGGTTCTCCTTGACAAAATGACCGCTGGAAGCCAACCGACGACCAGTCAAGTGAATGTTGGACAATTTGAAAACACGTTTCGTCAGTCAGCTGAGTCAGGAGAGGCTATACTTTATGTTGCTTTCTCTTCTGTTTTTTCGGGAACTTACCAAAGTGCTGTTATGGCTCGAGAGATGGTCCTAGAGGACTATCCTGATGCTGTCATTGAAATCATCGATACCAAGGCAGCATCAAGCGGAGAAGGTTTCCTAGTCATGGAGGCGGTAGCGGTGCGTGAAGCGGGTGGTAGTTTACTAGAGGCTAAAGCTAGAGTAGAAGACTTGGCCCCACGCTTGCGAACACTCTTTTTAGTGGATGACCTTAATCACCTTTTACGCGGTGGTCGGATTTCGAAAACAGCAGCTTTTATTGGTGGTTTGGTTAATATAAAACCCATTATTGATATTCAGACAGATGGAACTTTGGGGACTGCTGCTAAGGTGAGAGGGAAGAAAAAAGCTCTTTCAGAACTTATCCGCTTGGGGTTAGAGGATTTAGATGAGCCTACCGTTGTTATTGCCTATGCCGATGAGACAGCACCATATGAAGAGTTAAAAACGAGATTAGTAGAAGATTCTCGTATCAAGGAGGTTCTCTTATTTCCACTAGGACCAGTCATTTCAGCCCATGTAGGACCAGGAACTGTAGCTCTCTTTAGT
>DIXV01000049.1:0-2097 GCA_002436115.1 Streptococcus sp. UBA6071
TGATTGTAATATGCACGCCCGTTTATAATATTGACCTTCTCAAGAATAAACTCATTGCCAGAGAAATAGCCACGTTGATTAGAGGTTGCAATAATTTTTTCGAGCACACCAGATGCAAACTGCCAAGCCGAGTTATTAACATCTGCAATTGCTTGATCGCTGTAAGGGACACGACTGAGATCTCTCTGAAGGTTGACCTTATCACTGCCATAGACAATACGAGCAGCATAATTAAGAACAATTCCATTCGTTAACGTAACCGTGTTGGTTGATTGAGCTGGACTTGATGCCTCTGAAGACGAGCTTGCATTAGCGCTAGCACTAGAACTCTGAGCTGGTGTTTCTGTTGTTGCCGCTGCTGTTCCATCTAATTGGGAGCGTCCAAAATTGATAGCCGCAGTCAAATCAGCATCCACACTGGACAGACCAGTTGATGGTGAAGTAAAGCTAGCTTCTGAGTTGACTGTTGCAGTTGTATCGACTTCACCATCAACTACTGCTGGTTTATCAAACTGACTGTTGACAGCCTCTGTTGCTTCAATAGCAGCTTTTAGCTGATCATACTTTTCCTTAGCCGCTTCATAGTCATCCGTTCCTTCCAGAGCTTTTAGGGCTGTTTCTAGCGCCTCTAGCTGGTCAAAGCTGGCATTTTTTAGCGTTGTCTGCTCTTCATCAGTGAAAAAACTCGCATAGAGGTTATTAAACTCTTTTAGAGCACTCGATTCCGTAGTGGAAGTTGAGCTGCTAGTTGATGCTTTGCTAGAACTAGACGCTGTTGAATCTGTTGAAGCATTATTATAGTTCATATAGATGGCCCAAGCAACCCCTATAAAAATCACAAAGCCAATGATCCCTAACCATTTAAATGAGATCCACCCACTACCATCATCATCATCGAAATCATCATCAAAATCGTCATAAGAGGTTGTTTGTTGACTTTCTTGAGGGGTCACTTCCTTGGTAGCTGATTCTTTTGCTGCAAGAGGTTCTGGGATTTTCTCAAGGGTCAGCTTGGTTTCTTCTAAATCATCTTGATGCGATTTTTGTGAGGAACTCACTTCTTTTGTCAGCTGGTGAAGTTGCTTCGTCTCAAATTTATCTGCTTCAATTTCTTCACGGTGCTGTTTGATGTAGCGATCCAAAAGATTGTCATCTTTAGTGATACCCGCTTTAATCTCTTCTTGTTTTTTTGCTGCTTCTTCAACAGTCATTTCCTTGGCATCTTCAAAATCCAAGACGTCATCTGTTTGTTCAGGGAAATCGTTATTTTTCTTATTTGACACGCTATTTCTCCTCGCTAGGTAATTGACGCTTAACCCGCTCACCAAAATAGTGATAGAGGTCAACCCTCAAGGTACCATTATAAAGTTTTCTTTTCTTGTCCGCTACTTTTCCATATTTTTTTTCAAACTGCTCATCACTGGTTAAAATAAATTTTGACCATGTGGTTAGAGGGGCGTAGGCCTTTCCCATATCATTATACAAGATATCCACCTTCTTGTCATCTAGGAGTCTTGTCCCATAAGGCGGATTCGAAACAATAACCCCATTGATTTTACTGCTCTTGAGGTCTTGAAGGCGCATTTGTTTAAATTTGATGACATTTTCAAGATGAGCCGCTTTTGCATTTCTCTTAGCAAACTCTATCATGCGACCGTCAATATCAAAACCTGAAATATCCAGCTCTATACCCTCATTCAGTTGGTCTTTTGCTTCATTTCTCAGACTTCTCACCTGATGCGCATCTACCCATGGCCACGATTCAAACAAGAAGTCCCTATAGAGTCCAGGTGCTCTATTTTGCCCAACCATCGCTGCTTCAATACAGAATGTCCCAGATCCACAGGTTGGGTCAATCAAGGGCTTATCGGGATACCAATTGGATAGTAAAAGGATAGCCGCTGCCATATTTTCTTTGATGGGAGCTCCACCTTTTTCCATCCGATAGCCTCTCTTGAACAGGCTACTACCTGTCGTATCAATCATGAGAGTCGCCCGATCTTTTAGAATAGAAACCTCCACATTAAAAGCTGCACCTGTTTCTGGTAATGGAACCCCTTCCGGCCTATGGTAATGTTTCTGGAGTTTTTTCGCAAT
>DIXV01000049.1:2330-3633 GCA_002436115.1 Streptococcus sp. UBA6071
TTCGCTTTGGCAATAGGAAACTGTGCCCCCAAGGGAATATAGTTCTCCCAGTCCAGAGCAAAAACACCTTGAAAGAGCTCTTCAAAGGTTGATGCTGGAAATTCACCAACAATAATCTTGATGCGATCTGCTGAGCGTAACCAAAGATTGGTCTTTATGATAGCCGATAGATCCCCTGAGAAGCGAACACGTCCATTTTCTACCTGAGTGTCATATCCCAGATTCCGTATTTCACGACCTGCTACGGCTTCTAAGCCTGCCGCTGTCGTTGCAATTAGATTAAATTGTTTTTTCATTTTTTCCTTAATTCTAGGGAAATAAATAGAAAGCAGATACCTTCTCGCTACACTGGTAGCAAGATAGTCTCCATCTATTTCTATATTTTCTTCTTTCCAAGATATGAACTGAATAGGTTGTTAGCAAAAATAGGTTGAAGCAGTTTGCCCCAACCTCTGCCTATATGCAATTTTCTATAAGCCATGTTTTGTTCCAGAGCTGATTAGGCAACAGCTCTTTCGATAATCATCTGTCTACTGCTTACGCAGTCAGGATAGACCATTCTTGATTCTGGCTATCCCATGCCCCGACCAAAGTTTGGGTTGCTAGCTTGAGGGGTTTACCGCGTTCCACTTTTTGTGTTTCCACAAAAACTTCGTCACTGTGGCACTTTCAGGTCTATTGGAACATATCTTTCGACTTAGCTCTTTCGACCGCCGTAAGGCCTTTTGGCCTCCCTAGGCTTATTTTTTCGCCTAGCACAAACACTACCGGCATCACAGCCAGTGCTAGCATGGACTTTCCTCATGGAGAGTTCTCCATGCGATTATCCAAAAATTGCACACGTTCAGTTTTCTTATTTATTCTTCAACAATTTGCTTCCCGAAAACCTCTTTTTCCAAGCGGTTGATCCGTTTTAAAATATCAAAGTTTGTTGCTGTTCCCGAACGAAACTCTGGTCTCTCTGATCTGCTCGTCGCCATTGCAGGCTGAGGTGCAGACTGTGACAAGGAGCTTGGTGCTTGAGATTTCAACCGTGAAACCTCTTCTTTTAGATGCTTGAGTTTTGCTTCATAGGTGTCATAGTCTTTCATAATCTCATCCAAAAACTCATCAACTTCTTCCTTGCTATAACCTCGCATAGTTGTCTTGAAATCTTGTTCAAAAATATCTTTTGTTGTATACTTAATACCTGCCATGTCTCTCTCCATTCTCATTTTATCATCTACTATTTCCTATTATAGATGAAAGATGCCCCAAAAATCAAGCCTCACCTATCGAAATTTTGAAAATTTTCGGCAATTTC
>DIXV01000049.1:3894-6668 GCA_002436115.1 Streptococcus sp. UBA6071
AGGTAAGCTTCATCTGTGTTGTCAATAAGAAATTGATGATAGTTTCTAAATTGACTAGGTCTTTCATATTTTGGGTAAACGGCCTTAACAAAATCCAAACGCTTAAATTGCGATAGTTTTTCTTGATTAGCTTCACTCCAAGTCTGCCCATGATTTTCAAAAGGATAGATACACGAAAGATTAAACCTATAGGTCTCTCTTAGTTGTAAGGCCTCCTCCAGTACCCAATATTCGAAGCCTAGATTTCCCATAAAAATGAGCCACTCTAGTCCCTCCTCCAGATATTGATGTAAATCTCTTCTGATGGCTGTTTTGATGATTTTTAGACGAGGATCCTTGTCATTAAAAATAGTCACATCACTATTTTTATAGCCAGTTACTAATAAACGCACGAGATACACCTTCTTTTTTTTATTTTTTTTAGTTCTATGTTATAATATAGTGATGTTATTTTATCAAGAAGGAGTTCTATGGTCAATTATCCACAACCAACTCAGCAATATCATAACAAACAAAGCTTAAAAAAGACTGTTAATTTTGCTAATCGGGGGATGTCTTTTGAAAATATGATCAACCAAAGCAATAGCTATTACCTCATGAGGAATATTGCGGTTATTCATAAAAAACCGACACCTGTCCAGATTGTCAAGGTTGACTATCCTAAGCGAAGCCGAGCCAAAATTATAGAAGCCTATTTCAGACAGGCCTCTACAACGGACTACTCAGGCGTTTTCAAAGGACGATACATTGACTTTGAAGCTAAAGAAACTCGACAAACAACTGCCATGCCGCTCAAAAATTTTCACGCTCACCAGATCACACATATGGACAACGTGACTAAACAGGAAGGGATTTGCTTTGTTCTTTTACATTTTTCAACCTTACAAGAGACTTATCTTTTACCTGCTAAACCCTTGATTGAATTCTACCAAGTTGATCAAGGCAGTAGCTCTATGCCCCTTAGTTACATCCGAAATAAGGGATATCTCCTTGGAGTTAATCGTTTACCCAGTGTCCCTTATCTTGACATCGTTGAAAAAAATCTATTAGGTGGTGAAACAACCCATGAAATACTTTAATTTTAAATCCCCTAAATCCTTGAAATTTTGGGGGAAATCCAAGAAAACTGGTCGTTCCTCTGGACCCCTCCGCCAGTTTTTCATGATTTTAGCAAATATTTTCCTAGCCTTGTTTATCCTAGCAACATTAGCTGGTGCAGGCCTCTTTGCTTACTATGTCAGCAGTTCTCCTGCTTTGACAGAAGAAGCCCTAACCTCTACAAGCTCCAGTAAAATTTATGATTCTAACAATAACCTCATTGCCGATCTCGGAGCTGAAAGACGAACCAATGTTAAAACAGCTGATATCCCTGTTGATTTGGTTAATGCTATTATTTCTATCGAAGATCATCGCTTCTACAATCATAGAGGAGTTGATGTTATCCGAATCTTAGGTGCCGCATTTAACAACATCGTCTCCAGTAGGATGCAAGGGGGCTCTACTCTGACGCAACAGTTTGTTAAGCTAACCTTCTTTTCAACGACAGCATCTGACCAGAACTTGAAACGTAAAGCACAGGAGGCTTGGCTAGCTTTCCAGCTAGAGAGACGGAACACCAAGGAAGAAATTGTTACTTACTATGTCAACAAGGTCTATATGGCCAATAGTAACTATGGCATGCAAACAGCTTCCAAGTCCTATTATGGTAAGGATTTGAAAGACTTATCCATAGCGCAGTTAGCTCTCTTAGCAGGGATGCCTCAAGCACCTAACCAATACGACCCTTACACCTCTCCAGAAGCAGCTCAATCCAGACGAGATACTGTCTTAAGTAAGATGCTTGAACATAAGTATATTACCCAAAAAGAATACGATGCTGCTGTCGCAACACCAATTAATGATGGGCTCTTACCTCTCTCTAATACCGCTAATTATCCTGAATACTTAGATAATTATATCAAAGAGGTTATTGAAGAAACTGAAGAAAAAACGGGCTATAACCCCATGGTAACGGGTCTTAATATCTATACTAATGTAGATGTCGCCACGCAACAGCGTCTCTGGGATGTTTACAACACGGATACCTACGTAGAGTATCCAGACAATGAACTACAGGTAGCATCTACTATTGTTGATGTTACTAATGGTAAGGTTGTTGCCCAACTTGGTTCTCGTCATGACACCGAAGCAGCCTCTCTGGGGACAAATCAAGCAGTGGAAACCAATAGAGATTGGGGCTCTACTATGAAACCCATCACTGATTATGCCCCTGCTATCGAAAATGGTATCTATACTGCTACGTCTGCTTCAGTAGCAGACGCCCCATACAATTTCCCCGGTTCAAGCACACCTGTCTACAACTGGGATAAAAAGTACTTCGGTAACATGACGATACAAGCAGCCATCATGTACTCTCGAAACGTTCCTGCAGTCAAGTCGCTTGAAGCGGTAGGTCTTGATGGATCAAAAGAATTTCTCAGTCGTCTTGGCATTGACTACCCTGAAATGTTCTACTCTAATGCCATCTCCTCTTCTACAAGCGTAACTGGTAACGAATATGGTGCCAGCTCTGAAAAAATGGCTGCTGCTTACGCTGCTATTGCCAATGGTGGTACCTACTATAAGCCACAATATGTCAATAAAATCGCCTTTGCCGATGGAACAGAGACAACTTATCAACCAGAAGGTAGTCGTGCGATGAAAGAAACCACGGCCTATATGATGACAGACATGATGAAAACAGTCTTCAATTATGGTGCTGGGCAAAATGCTAC
>DIXV01000049.1:6883-10753 GCA_002436115.1 Streptococcus sp. UBA6071
ATTCCTGAGATTGCTCAAAACTATAACATCTACAGTTCAAGTATCGTTGCTCCAGATGAAAACTTTGTTGGTTTTACAAATAAGTATGCTATGGCTGTCTGGACTGGTTATAAAAATCGGAAGACCCCAGTTCTTGATTCTGGTTTATACGTAGCAACAGATGTCTACCGAAACATGATGCTTTACCTCTATGAAACAACTGGTAGCGGAGGAACCGATTGGACAATGCCTGATGGGCTCTATCGCAGCGGCTCCTACGTGTATCAATATGGCTCAAGGAACAGTTATACCTACAACTATTCTAGTAGCTCGTCCAGCAGCTCTTTGGAAGCTAGCAGTAGTTCAAGCTCAGTTGAACAATCCACTACTGAGGCAACTGAAGCTGAAGAAACTGTTGACGAGGAAGAAGAGGACGCTTCAGAAGAAACTGAAGTCGAATCCTCAGAATAAAAGAGGGTTCTACCAACAGAAAATCCCCTATTTCTCTTTGTAGAGAAATAGGGGATTTTTGAGTCTTCTAACGAACCAATGACTGATACCCTCCCAAAAAGAGGATCTAAATATGGCTCATAAGCTGGGAGCCTCTTTAAGTTAAAAACTATAAAATAAAAGACGGAAAGAGTCTCTCTCCGCCAGTATTGGTCTATTTAGCCAAGGAACCCATAGGGTCCCAAGGGGCTAAGAGAACGGGGTCCTCATCATAAGCCTTCACTTCTTCTGCTGTCAAAAATGCTTTTTTGATGACGATTTGATAGGTGTATTCATCCATCCAAGCATCACTGGCAACAAAGTATCCCTTATTTCCTACTTTATCTCCCCAGGAATTTTCTACCTTCCACTTTAGAGGCTTGCCCTTGTCATCTAGGTCAACACCTGTCAAAACCATAGCATGGGTCATAAGACTCTCACTATAATCCAAGCGACCTGCCTTATCTTGACTTAGTTTCATCTCCAATCCACTAGTGAAATCGTAAGTATCCATCGCCATAAGGCCGTCTTTACGGTCACTGATTTGACCCACATCACAGCCGAACCAGACAGTCTCTCCCGCCTGAAGCTGGGCGATGGCTAAGTCCTTGAAGCGCTCCATATCCAGATTAAGATAGCGAACTGGTTTGGCGCCATAAACATTTCCTAGCAGCTCAACAGTATAAGATTTGCCATAGGGTTTATCTGCTGTTGGGGCATTGATGATTGAAACATAGTCGTCCAACTTAATCGCAACATATTTTTGATAAAAGGCCTGCGGTGTCAGATTAGTTTCCTTATGAAATTTGTCATTCTTGTCACGGTAGGCAAAATCAAAGGTTCTTGGTGGCAAACCTAGATTGACTGCCAAAAAATTAAAAATTTCTTGGAGTAAAATAGCTTTTTGATTCTGGATAGTCTGACTGTCTGCACCGCTCTTCGCCAATTCACGCAGAATCTGGGCATCTTGACGGAGCAATTTATTGAGGTACTGATTTAAGTCACGGCTACTGCTAGAGGAAACCGACTCTGGATAAGCTACCTTAGGGACGACGCCATATTTTTCAAAGAGGGCAACTACCATATCCCATTGACCTCCGTCTTGCTGAGGGGTGTCCAGAAGGAACTTAACCTTGCGGCTGTCCAAATCCTGATTAGCAGTTGCAATAATCTGTTCCAAGAACCAATTGGATTTTTCATACTTGTCCCAGAAAAAAGTATGGGCTTGCGATAGTTCAACATCTTCCAACTGATGGGTTCCTATCAGCTTATGTCGGAAAGTATTGAGGGCCGCAAACATCCAGCATCTTCCTGATGCTTTTTGATTGGTAACAGGGGTCTTGGTCAAGTCAATAGAAAAAATAGGGGTATTTTCTGTGGCACTACTTCTCGTCTTAAGGGAGTTAAGCAGACCGTTATGAACTACTGCATTCTCTAAGGAACGGTGTTTGCTATTGGATTCATAGGTTGCATATAACTTATCTGTGAAGTCCTGTGTCAGAGCTGTCATTCTTTTCTCCTTTTCCTTTTTTAATTTCTGTCTTGCATTCACATGATTTTCAGAGAAAGCAAAGCACTTCTGAGCTATTTGATAAACGACAATATACATTAGAAAGGCTTCAAAAACAAGATAATGCTTTTGCTGCGATCTCTTTAGACGAACTCACCGCTAAGAGGAACATAACTTTCCCTATCTTAGCCAAGCCCAATCGTCTAAAGCAGAAAAATCAGCTAACGGCTTTTATCGTTCCTGCTAAACAAAGCGACCAAGTGTTTTGCCTAGATTGGAAAAGCAAGTCCTTTCTTATTTTTAAACATTATTTCCAAAAGTCGTCAAACAGCGTGATGGGAAGATGCCGCTTATGGGTAGTCTTTCTCCACCAATTTTCGATGATTTCCTTCGCTTTGGAAGTAACCTCTCTTCCTTCTAGATAGTCATCAATCTCTGCGTAGCTAACTCCTAGAGCAACTTCATCAGCCAACCCTGGCTTGTCTTCTTCAAGATCAGCTGTCGGTGTCTTTTCATAATGTGCCTTGTCTGCACCTAATGCAGCTAAAAGTTGTTTCCCTTGACGCTTATTAAGGCGAAAGAGGGGTAAGATATCAGCAGCGCCATCCCCAAACTTTGTGAAAAAACCTGTGATATTTTCAGCAGCATGATCCGTTCCGATAACAGCACCAGCTCTTTCTCCAGCAACAGCGTATTGTGCAACCATCCGTTGTCTGGCTTTAATATTTCCTTTATTAAAATCAGAAACCGACTGACCTGCCGCCTCTAGAGATGCTACTGTCGCATCGGTGGCAGCTTTGATGTTGATGGTTAAGGTAAGATCAGCCTGAATGAAATTAAGAGATTTTTGAGCATCTGCTTCATCTGCTTGAATCCCGTAAGGAAGGCGTATCGCTATAAATTGGTAGCGGTCATCTCCAGTTTCAGACCGCATTTCTTCAATAGCAAGTTGAGCTAATCGACCAGCTAAAGTTGAGTCTTGTCCTCCTGAAATCCCCAAAACATAGGTCTTGAGAAAAGGATGTTTGTAAAGATAGGCTTTAAGAAATTCAATGCTCAGCCTAATTTCTGCTTGGGGATCAATTTTGGGATTAACCCCTAGTTGGGTTATAATTTCTGTTTGTAAAGTCATACGTTAACTCCTTGATGTAATGCTTTTTTCCGAACCTTATCAATAGCCGTCATCTTGCTATCCCAGACATCTTGAGCTAAATCAACTGGATAGAGTTGAGGGTTGAGCACTCGCTTGTATTCATCCCAGAGCTTCTCAAATTCCTCTCGAGCATAAGCTTGAATGTCTTTTAGCTTAGGCAATTGATAGACCAATTGCCCTTTTTCAAAGATAGGAACCAAGAGAGGAACAGCATCAAAATCCTTAACCGTTTTATTGATATAGGTGTAGGTTGGATGAAACATATAGACGTCATCCATCGCATTGACATCAACTCCTGTAAAGGTAATGTAGTCTCCTTCTGATTTGCCCTTAGCTCGGCTAGTAATCCGCCAGACTTGCTTCTTGCCAGGTGTGGACACTTTCTCTGCATTATTGGATAACTTAATGGAATCTTGCATCTTGCCCTCGTCATTTTCGATAGAAACCATCTTATAAACAGCTCCTAAAGCAGGCTGATTGTAAGCAGTGATGAGTTTCGTTCCCACACCCCAAACATCAATTTTGGCCTTTTGCATCTTAAGGTTCAGAATGGTGTTTTCATCTAAATCGTTAGAAGCGTATATTTTAGCCTCTTTAAAACCTGCCTCATCCAGCTGCTCTCGCACTTTTTTGGAAATATATGCCATATCTCCTGAGTCAATCCGGACCCCTTTAAAGGTTATTTTTTCACCGAATTCCTTAGCCACACGGATGGCTGCTGGGACTCCGACTCGAAGAG
>DIXV01000049.1:10936-25572 GCA_002436115.1 Streptococcus sp. UBA6071
TTAGCTACACGGATAGCTGCTGGGACACCAACTCGAAGAGTATCAAAGGTATCCACCAAGAAAACACAGTCCTTGTGGCTACTAGCATAAGCTTTGAAAGCCTTGTAGTCATCCCCGTAAGCCTGAACTAGAGCATGGGCATGCGTTCCTGCAACAGGAATATCAAAGAGCTTACCTGCCCGAACATTAGAAGTCGCTTCAGCTCCGCCAATGAAGGCTGCTCTCGTTCCCCAAACAGCAGCATCCATCTCTTGGGCTCTTCGACTTCCAAATTCTAAAAGTGGCTCATCTTCAATAACAGACTTAATCCGTGCAGCTTTCGTTGCAATCAGGGTCTGGTAGTTGACAATGTTCAAAATAGCTGTTTCCACCAATTGGCATTGAGCTAAAGGGCCTTCAATTTGGACGATGGGCTCGTTAGCAAAAACCAAATCTCCTTCACGTGCTGAATTAAGGGTCAAGGTCATCTCAAAACTCGCTAAATAGTCCAAAAAATCCTTTGGGTAACCTAATGTCCTTAAATAGTCTAAGTCACTGTCACTAAACTTAAGATTTTGTAAGTAGCCGACTAGTCGCTCAAGCCCAGCAAACACCGCATAGCCGTTGCCAAAAGGCTGTTGACGGAAGTAAACCTCAAAAACAGCATGGCGATTGTGGATATTTTGCTCAAAATACACTTTCATCATGTTAATTTGATACAGGTCTGTATGCAAGGTTAATGAATCATCTGGGTACATGTCTTCCCTCCTTTATCTATGTTATCTATTATACCATAAAAAATATCCCTTGTTTATCTTCAAGGAAAGTTCACGTAAAAGTTCATATCAAAAATTGAACAGCTGACAGGGAAGCCTTTCCCTCACTTCTGATGGCCTACTATTTCTACACCTTTCCATCTCTGTAAACTTCGCTAACAGCTTCCTTACTGTGATTACCCCGAATGTTATCAAGCTCCTTTCCAAAGACTAGAGCCTCTTTTAAGAATAAAAGATTGTAGAGAAGCGCTTGCATACCTACCTTCTTTATCACCCAATGATAAAACAACTCTCGGCCCTCTCTTACAGTTACTGAAATACTTGAAGAACTAAAAAAAGCACTGATAATCAGTACTTCCTAAACCGTTTATAACGCTCTTCAATCATTTCTTCAGTAGATAGTTGAGCTAGATGACTAAATTCTTGAACAAGGAGGCCTTTGATATTTTCTGCAACCTCTTTAGAAAAATAGCCTCTCTCTGAAATTACCTTATCTACAACACCCATTTTAAAGAGTTCTGTTGAGGTAATCCTCATCAATTCAGCCGCTTCAGCTGCTCGACTGCCATCCTTCCACAGGATTGACGCAAAACCTTCTGGACTTAAAACCGCATAAATTGAGTTTTCCAACATCCATACCCGATCAGCTACTGCTAGGGCCAAGGCGCCTCCTGAGCCTCCTTCACCAATAATAATAGCAATGATAGGAACCTTCAGATCACTCATTTCAAGTAGATTACGAGCAATAGCTTCACCTTGACCACGTTCTTCTGCACCTATGCCAGGATAAGCACCCGCTGTATTGATGAAGGTAACGATAGGACGCTTAAACTTCTCTGCTTGCTTCATCAATCGCAATGCTTTGCGGTAGCCTTCTGGATTGGGCTGGCCAAAATTACGTTTAAGGTTATCTTGTAGATTTTTCCCTTTTTGAATCCCAATAACAGTTACAGGGGTTTCATTTAAGTGTCCAATTCCTCCGACAATCGCACCATCATCACGAAAATTACGGTCACCGTGCAATTCAAAAAAATCATCGAAAATGAGATTGGCATAATCTAACGTTGTTAGCCTAGCCTGATCACGTGCAGATTTAATAATACGATTGACTTGACTCATTATTTACCTCCGTGAAAGACAAGTAACTTAGCAATGGTCTGACGCAATTCTTGACGCATCACAATGGCATCAACAAACCCATGTTCCTGTAGAAACTCAGCCTTTTGGAAATCATCTGGCAAAGTCTCACGGACGGTGCTTTCAATCACACGACGCCCAGCAAAGCCAACCAAGGTTTGAGGTTCTGCTAAAATAATGTCGCCTTCCATAGCAAAACTTGCCGTCACTCCCCCAGTTGTCGGGTCGGTAAGAATAGTCAGATAGAAAAGGCCCGCATTAGAATGTCGTTTGACAGCTGCTGAAATTTTAGCCATCTGCATCAAACTCATAATTCCTTCTTGCATTCGAGCGCCACCTGAGGCTGTAAAAACAACCACTGGCAAATGATGCTTAATCGCATGCTCAAAGAGGCGAGTGATTTTCTCCCCCACAACAGTCCCCATGGAAGCCATAATAAAATTGGAGTCCATGATTGCCAAGGCGAAAGGACGACCTTCAATCTCAGCTGTTCCTGTCAGAACAGCTTCATCTAATCCTGTCTTAGCTTTTGCTTCTACAATTTTATCCTCGTACCCTGGGAAATTGAGAGGATTTTTTGTCTGAATTCCTGTGAAAAGTTCGTTAAAACTTCCTTCATCTATTGTGATAGACAAGCGTTCCTGCGCAGAAATTCGAAAATTATAATGACAATGTGGACATGTTTTAGCTGGTCCTAAATCATTAGTATAAATCGTTTTTTTACAACCTGGGCATTTAGCAAACAGCTCATCTGGTACCTCAGGCTTTGCTTGAGGGGAACTGCTTCTGACAGACTTGTTAGGATTGATTCGGATATACTTATCCTTTCTCGAAAACAAAGCCATGTTTAAACTCCTTAATAAGATGTGCGACACAGAGAAACGAAGGAACCTCCCCTAAGATTCCAAAATAAAGAGAGGCCCTCTTTGTATAAGCTTTTAGCCTAGACTTGTTTCATCATTTTTCTGATAGTATTTAGGCAAGAACTCTTCCATGAGATAAGCGGTATCGTAATCACCTGCAATAACACGTTCATCAGCAATTAAGTCCAGTTGGAAATCGGTATTGGTTAGCACACCCTCAATCTCAAGTTCATAGAGCGCACGTTGCATCTTCATCAGTGCTTCAAATCGGTTTTCTCCATGAACAATGATTTTAGCAATCATAGAGTCATAATAAGGCGGTATGGTATAACCTGGGTAAACCGCTGAATCCACTCGTAAACCAACCCCTCCACTAGGCAGGTAAAGACTCTTTATCTGCCCTGGGCTGGGTGCAAAGTTAAACTGTGGGTTTTCTGCATTGATACGACACTCAATCGCATGACCTGTGAAAGTAACCTCATCCTGTAGACGAGACAACGGCTCTCCAGCGGCTATTTTTATTTGTTCTTTAACAATATCAACCCCAGTCACAAATTCTGTTACGGGGTGCTCAACTTGGACACGTGTATTCATTTCCATAAAATAGAATTCACCACTGGCTTCATCTAAAAGAAACTCAATTGTCCCAGCATTTTCATAACCAACCGATTGAGCAGCTCGAACGGCTGCGGCTCCAATTTGATGACGCAGGGTTTGACCAATACCAATAGAGGGGCTTTCCTCAAGGACTTTTTGATTATTCCGTTGAAGAGAACAATCGCGTTCACCCAAATGAATAACCTGACCACCTTGATCAGCCAAGATTTGCACCTCAATATGACGAGCAGGATAAATCACACGCTCCAGATACATTGCCCCATTCCCAAATGCTGCTGCCGCTTCAGCGGATGCATTTTCAAATGCTGCCACCAAATCTTCTGATCGATTGACCTTGCGAATCCCTTTACCTCCACCACCAGCAGAGGCTTTGAGCATAACAGGGTAACCAATCTCTTCAGCAATTTCCAAGGCCGCCTGAGCAGTATGCACTTCACCACCTGAACCTGGGATAACAGGCACTTTGGCCTTAATCATCTCTGCACGTGCATTGATTTTATCACCCATAATATCCATTACCCGACCTGACGGACCAATAAATTTTACACCTACTTCATCACACATGGTGGCAAACTTTGAATTTTCAGACAAAAATCCAAAACCTGGATGAATGGCTTGTGCACCTGTGATGACTGCTGCAGATAAGACTGCATTCATATTAAGATAAGAGTCCATCGAGCGGGCTGGCCCGATGCAAATCGCTTCGTCAGCCAACATCGTATGCAAAGCATCCTTATCCGCTTCAGAGTATACAGCTACCGTCTCAATTCCTAATTCTCTTGCTGCACGAATAATTCGTACAGCAATCTCGCCACGGTTAGCGATTAGAATCTTTGAAAACATAATTGGTCTCCCTTTTTGCCTATGAGCCGATAGCAAAGGTCAGTGTCCCCGACGCAGCCAGTTGGCCATCTACCTCGGCTTTCGCTTCCACTACAGCAATCGTTCCACGACGTTTTATAAATGTAGCTGACATGATAAGTTGATCCCCTGGTAGAACCTGTTTCTTGAACTTAACCTTATCCATACCAGCATAAAAAACCAACTTCCCTTTATTTTCAGGCTTGGAGAGTTCTAGAACACCAGCAGTCTGTGCCAAAGCCTCCATAATCAGTACACCTGGCATAACAGGGTGTTGTGGAAAATGCCCCTGAAAAAACGGTTCATTAATCGTGACGTTCTTAATTGCCACAATCTTATCTTCAGAAGTTTCCAGAACACGGTCCACTAAAAGAAAGGGATAGCGATGGGGAAGTGCTTCTTTAATAGCGTTAATATCAATCATTTAATGCGTACCAAGCCCTTTCCAAAGTCGGCAACTTCTTCATTAACGACTAGAACTTCTGTGATAACCCCATCTCTGGGTGCTGGCACTTCATTCATAACCTTCATTGCCTCAATGATCATTAGGGTTTGCCCTTTTTTGACAGCATCACCCACCGTAACAAAATTAGCCTTATTAGGTCCTGGTGATAGGTAAACGACACCAACTAGCGGACTTTCGACAATATCACCTTCAGCTTGATCTGATGTAGCAACTACGTTATCTGTTTCCTCTGAACTTAATGTGTTTTGTTTCGGTTTCTCAGGGGAGCTTGTTTCCGTTTCAGACGGAGTAGGTACACTAAAGACTGGAGCTGGCTCAGGGCGGTCATGTTTTGAAAAAGTTAACTCATCCTCAGCATTTTTAAAAGAAAATTCTGTCAAACTAGACACATCAAATTGTGCCATCAAATCCTTAATCTCATCAATTTGCATTTAATTCTCCCAACGTTTAAAAGCAAGTACCGCATTGTGGCCACCGAAGCCCAGTGTGTTAGAAAGGGCATAGGTTATCTCTTTAGTTAGGCTTTCACCATAGATGACATTGGCCTCAATATCTTCACCTAATTCTGATGTTCCTGCTGTTTTTGGAATCAAACTATGGCGCATAGATTCAATCGTTGCGATAGCTTCTACACCACCAGCTGCTCCCAGTAGGTGACCAGTATAAGACTTCGTAGATGAAACTGGAACATCCTTACCTAAAACGGCAACAATAGCTTGGCTTTCCCCTGTCTCGTTAGCTGGAGTAGAGGTTCCGTGCGCATTGACATAGTCAATGTCCGCCGGTGTTAAACCAGCCTCCTCAATAGCTAGACGCATGGCTCGAGAGGCTCCTGACCCATCTGGTAACGGTGCAGTCATGTGATAGGCATCACAGGTATTGCCATAACCAACAATCTCAGCTAAAATCGTTGCACCACGCTTTTCAGCGTGTTCCAAGCTTTCAACCACCAAGACACCTGAGCCTTCACCCATGACAAAGCCATTGCGGTCTTTGTCAAAAGGAATACAAGCACGGTCTGGATCTTCTGTCTGAGATAGAGCCGTCAATGCCTGAAAGCCACCAATACCTGTTTCGTTGATAGCACACTCTGAACCACCAGCCAAAATAATATCTTGATAGCCAAACTTAATATTACGGAAAGCCTCACCAATAGCATCGTTAGCTGAAGCACAGGCTGTTGTGATAGACTTACAAATACCGTTTGCTCCAACCCTCATAGCGATGTTGCCTGCTCCCATATTTGACAAGGCCTTAGGAATGAAGAGTGGCTTAATACCTCTTACCCCTCTCTTGGCAAAACGTGAAATCTGCTCTTGAAGTTCTTGCATCCCCCCAATACCACTTGAACAAAGGACACCAAATCGGCTACGATCTAGTTTATCAGTATCAACTCCAGCGTGTTCCAAAGCTTCTAAAGCGGCGTAGATGGCATAAATAGAATACATATCCATTCTGTTTTTGTCTTTTTTAACAAAATATTTATCAAATGGGAAATCTTTTATTTCAGCAGCATTTTTTACCCCAAAATCAGTCGTATCAAAATGAGTAATCTTGTCAATGCCAATTTGACCAGTTTCCAAACTCTTCCAAAATTCCTCTGGCGTGTTCCCAATAGGTGAGGTAACACCATAACCTGTCACAACTACACGATGTAATTTCATTTTATGCTCCTTTTTCTTGCACTCAAGTAAAACCTGAGAAAATGGGGTTCTTCTAGCGATTCGCCTTACATAGATAAGCCGCCATCAATTGCGAGGACTTGACCTGTCAAGTAATCTTGGCTCGCCATAAAGACCGTTACTTCTGCAACTTGTTCAACTGAACCGAAAGCCTTCATCGGGATTTGTCCCAACATAGCTTCCTTAATTTTATCGGACAAAACATCGGTCATGTCTGACTCGATAAAACCTGGTGCAATGACATTGATACGCACATTTCTGGCAGCCACTTCTCTGGCTACGGATTTTGAAAATCCAATAAGACCAGCCTTAGAAGCAGCGTAGTTTGCTTGTCCAGCATTCCCTCTTATACCGACAACACTGGAAATATTAATGATTGCACCCTCACGCGCTTTTGTCATAGGCTTAAGAACCGCTTGAGTCATGTTAAAAGCACCTGTCAAATTGATTTTCAAAACAGATTCAAAATCGTCCTCTGTCATACGAAGCATCATTTTGTCACGTGTAATGCCTGCATTATTAACCAAAATATCAACAGAACCCAAGCCTTCAACTGCCTCAGCAATCATACGTTTAGCATCCTCATTGTCTGATACATCACCTGATATAGCAATGACTTTAACACCATAGGATTTAAAGGTTTCTAAAAGTTCTTCTGGTATTTGACGACGACCGTTTAAGACCACATTGGCGCCTAGACTAGCAAATTTATGAGCAATTCCCAAACCTATGCCACGAGTTGAACCTGTGATAAAGACGTTTTTATTTTTTATTTCCATCTATTTCTCCTCTTTTGACGATAGTAGAGCTTGATAACTCTTCTCATCCTCAACATTCAGAAGGTTAGCTGATTTATCAATTTTTTTCATAAAACCAGATAAAACCTTGCCTGGACCAATTTCAATAAAGTCAGTCGCTCCCAATTGTTTAAGATGTCCAATAGACTCATAAAATCTAACGGGCTCCATAACCTGACGTGCCAACAAAGAAGCGACCTCTTCTTTTTTCATAACCTTGGCTTCTGTATTACCCACCACTGGAATAGTGAAATCAGTGAAAGGAATCCCTTTTAAAACATCAGCTAACTGAAGGCTGGCTGGTTTTAAGAGAGCTGTATGAAACGGCCCTGAAACATTGAGCTCTATCAGGCGTTTGACACCTGCTTCTTTGAGTAAGCCAACGGCAAAATCAACCGCAGCCACCTCGCCTCCTATGACGATTTGAGTCGGGGTATTGTAATTGGCTGGACTTACAACGCCGTATTTCCTTGCCTCTTGACAAGCAGACTCAATCACGGACACCTCCGCATTCATAACAGCTATCATCTTGCCACTTCCAGCCGGAGCAGCTGTTTCCATTAATTCTCCCCGTTTGGCGACTAAAGCAACCGCCTCTTCAAAGGACAGAGCACCTGATGCTACCAGAGCAGAATACTCCCCTAGAGATAGTCCTGCTACCATATCTGCAGTCATGCCATTTTCTGCTAATAGTCGGTAAATCGCAATTGATGTGGTTAATATCGCGGGCTGTGTATAACGTGTTTGGTTGAGCTTTGCCTCATCATCATCAATTAAGGCTCGCAAATCATAACCCAAAATTTGACTGGCTCTTGAAAAGGTCTCTTGAACTATCGGATAGGTATCATACAAATCCCTTGCCATTCCTAGTCTTTGAGCTCCTTGACCGGCAAATAAAAAGGCTGTCTTTGTCATCTTATTCTCCAATAGCGTTCCATCGCTGCGCTTCAGCCTTAATCACCTCAGCTGCACCATAATAAATATCTTTTAAAATCTCTTCACACGTTTCTTCTTTGGAAACAAAGCCTGCAATCTGACCTGCCATGATAGAACCTGTCTCAACATCTCCATCAACAACCGATCGGCGTAGAGCTCCAGCTCCTAGATTTTCAAAAACAGTCAGATTAGGATTTTCTTGTTTAAAAGCCTCTTTTTCTGCCTTTTCAAAGTCACGTGACAAGCCGTTTTTCAAAACACGTACCGCATGTCCAAAGTGTTGGGCAGAAATAGTCGTATCAATGTCTTTGGCCTTGATAATCTTTTGTTTGTAATTCGGATGAGCGTTGGACTCCTTGGCAACAACAAATCGTGTCCCCACTTGAACAGCTTCAGCCCCTAGCATAAAACCAGCTGCCGCTCCACGTCCATCGGCAATCCCACCAGCTGCAATCACAGGAATAGATACCGCCTCGGCTACTTGACGCACTAAGGTCATGGTGGTTAATTTACCAATATGACCACCAGCTTCCATCCCTTCAGCAACTACTGCATCGGCTCCGATTTTTTCCATACGCTTAGCTAGGGCAACACTCGGTACCACTGGAATAACGACCATCCCTGCATCATGAAAACGTTCCATGTATTTCCCAGGATTACCTGCACCAGTTGTTACAACTTTGATTCCTTCTTCAATAACCAAATCAACAATATCGTCTGCAAAAGGAGATAGTAGCATGATATTGACGCCAAAAGGTTTATCTGTAATCGCCTTAACTTTGTCAATATTAGCTTTCACCACTTCCTTCGGAGCATTTCCCCCTCCGATAATTCCGAGACCACCAGCGTTTGAAACAGCTCCAGCCAAGTCTCCATCAGCTACCCAAGCCATTCCTCCTTGGAAAATGGGATATTTAATATCTAAAAGTTCAGTAATACGTGTTTTCATAATTCTCTTTCTATTTTTAGTTTGCTTAATAAATAGTTTGCAACTCAAACCATTTATTAAACAAGGGGGAGTGGGACAGAAACCAACTGATTTCTCCGTCCCACCCCCACACAGTAGAATTCTCGCTTTTGATTCAGTCCAAAGATAACCCTCGGATGCTCAAGCTTGGTAAAAATGCAAGGAGTAGGAAGCGAGTCCTATTACCTACATTTTGACAATCTAATCTATCATTTCTAGGGGAAGGACTTTTGCCCAACCTCTCCGTTCAGATTTGGTTAGTCGACTTGACCTTCAACATAAGTTACTAGGTCACCAACTGTTTTCAATCCCTCTTCTGTTTCAACTGAGATATCAAATTCGTCCTCAATTTCTGAAATCACCTGAAAGATATCTAAAGAATCTGCATCAAGGTCTTCAAAAGAGGTTGTCATTTGCACTTCTTCTGCATCTTTACCCAATTCTTCAACAATGATTTCTTGTATTTTATCAAATATTGCCATAAGTTAACTCCTTATTTTTTAAAAAATTTTATAAATGGTGTTATCACCAATTTACTAACTAAATTTTAACAAGAAGAACGCCCCATGTCAATCCACCACCGAAACCTGATAAGATAATGGTCTGACTGCCATCTAGTTTGATACGTCCTTCATTAACACACTCCGATAGTAAAATCGGAACGCTAGCTGCGCTGGTGTTGCCATACTTCATCATATTGGCTGGTAGTTTTTCACGACTAACCCCGATTTTTTTTGCCATTTTATCTAGCATGCGATCATTAGCCTGATGAAGTAAAAAATAATCTACCTTTTCTGCTGGCAAGCTCGTTTCATCTAGTACAGATTTTATCGATTTTACGACATCTCGCATAGCAAAATCAAAGACTGCACGACCATCCATTTGAAGAGGGTAGTCTGATGCCTCTTCTTCAGAATAAGGAGAGCCCAATCCTTGGTAACTGGACTGTAAAGCCTGACCCCTAGTTCCGTCTGTATGTTGGCTTTCCAGTAGAAAATGTTGTGTCGTAGCTGATTCTAGAAGTACACCTCCAGCACCATCTCCAAAGAGAACAGCTGTCCGTCTGTCTTCCCAGTTTAATACTTTAGACAACACCTCTGCTCCAATAACTAGACCACGCTGATAACGACCTGACGCAATCAATTTTTCCGCTGTTGACAAGGCAAAAATAAACCCCGAGCAAGCTGCCACTAAATCAAAAGCAAAGGCTTTTTGAGCTCCAATATTGGCCTGAACTCTAGCTGCTGTTGATGGCATCATAGAATCTGGCGTAATCGTTGCTACAATAATGAAGTCCAGATCTGTTGCTAACAAACCTGATTTGGCTAAAAGTGACTTGGCAACTTCTGTCGCAAGGTCACTGGTTTGCTGGTTTTGGCTAATATGCCGTGTTTTTATTCCTGTCCGTGAGCGAATCCATTCATCACTGGTATCCATTATCTTGGCCAAGTCATCATTGCTCACACATTGATCGGGTAAATAGTGGGCAACCTGACTAATCTTTGCAAAGGCCGTCATTTCAAACCCTCCAGAAAATCATGGAGCTTAATCAGACCTTGTCGCATGACTGAAAACTCCTCAGGAGACATGCCTTCAGTGATGCGATTAACCAACCGTTGGTGAAACTTTCGGTGCAGACGATAAATTAATCGTCCTTTTTGTGTCAAGTAGAGGTGGACCACCCGACGGTCTTTAGTTGAACGCTGGCGTTCCAAATACCCCTTCGCTTCTAAACGATTAAGACTGGCCGTTACTGTACCCAAGGTAACCATTAATGTCCTGGCCACTTCAGTAGGCTTACAGTCCTTAATACTCCCGACAGCATCCAACGTGTGCATCTCTTTGATGGAAAGATCTTTGAATCGACTCATTTTCAAACTATTTTCTTCAATAATCAAGACATTATTAAAGATTGATGTTAAATATTCATTTATTAATTCGTCGTTCATTACAATCCTCCTTCAAAGATAGTCAAGCACCAAAAAGTTTGACTTTCAAATTATATCAAAGAAAACAGATTCTGACAAGTCTTTTCTATTTTTTCCATGATTTAAGAAAAAGAGAAAGCTCAGGCGTCATTTCCCCTTGAATTTCGGACGGCGCTTTTCTGTGTAAGCACGTACACCTTCCTTGAAATCTTCTGTAAAAGCCAAAGACCTCTGGGCTTCTAGCTCTAACTTGGCATAATCGCCCCAACCTGCAAACTCACTTTGCCAAACCATTTCTTTGATCGCCTTATAAGAATTGATTGAATTTCTTTGCAGACGCTTGATTAGACGATCTGTTGTCTTTTCTAACTTTTCAGATGGACACACCTTGTAGACAAAACCGTAATCTAAGGCTTTTTCAGCAGTGACCGCTTCGCCTGTCATCGTTATTTGCGTGGCACGATTGATCCCAATAGAACGTGTCAGCAGATACAAACCACCTGCATCAGGCGCCAAACCGACACCGACAAAGGCTTGAATGAAGCGCGTTTTTTCAGATGCGATACAAAAATCAGATGCCAAGACCATATTAAAGGCAGCTCCTGCCACTGCTCCATCTACGCTCATAATCACTGGCTTAGGTAGACGTTTTAATGCAAATGAAATGTCATTGACCTGCTCTGCAATTCGAACCAAAGACTGAATGTCGTCTGCATCTACCGCCCGCTGCATCTCGTCTAAATCACCACCGACAGAAAAAACAGGACCATTCGCATTAATAAGTAGAAGGTTAACTGCTTCGTCTTGCTCAGCCATTGCAATGGCTTCCATTATCTCGTCACAAACCGGAACATTAAATCCATTTGAAACCTCTGGACGATTAAATGTAATCGTCGCAACACCATTATTGCTAGCATAGAGAATGCCTTTAAAATCCATTTTTTGAAACCTCCATAATCGATTAAACATTTAAATGCATATCAAAGTGATACTTCCTATATTATAGTCAATTTTTCCCAAATAAGAAAGCTTTAACAACAAAATAGTTTAATTTTTAAAGTATTTCGGTTTAATCTTGTGATTAGCCTAGCATCATTTCACCGAAAATCTTGTCTTACGCCTTCCAAAAAAAGAGTGGTTAATGCTTCTGTCAAATTATTAACCAAATAGCGTGCTTTGGACTGGTCCAAGTCAAAAATGGTATCTCTAATAGCCCAGACTTCAATACCTGCTGAAAAAGCTGCCTTAATTCCTTTTTCACTATCTTCTATAACTAAAATGGTCTCCTTATCTAGACCAAGTTGATGAGCTGCCTTATTATAAATAGCTGGATGAGGTTTGGTTTCAGGGAATTCTTCACCAGAAAGCACCAAATCAAAATAGGACGTTAGATTGGTTTCCTCTAAGGCTCGTAAAATATCGGACTTAGTAGAGCTAGAAGCTAAGCCGATTTGTAAGCCAAACTGAGATAACTGTTCAAGCACATGGTGCACATCTGGGAAGATCAAATCTTTATAAGGTAAAGGATTCATCTCCTTATAGTGTTCGTAAGCTTCTTGAAGCCTTTGAATATCCCAATTAGCATAATCCACCCCTAAAATAGTCTGCCAAACTTGCTTCATATTCCCTCCAACAAAAAAGCTCGGCGGAATGTGATCAATCGAAATCCCCTTGCTGGCTAAGAATGTCTTTCGTCGATTATAATAGAATTGCTCTGTGTCAAATAAGACACCATCCATATCAAAAATAATTGCTTTAAATCTCATGAGTCTTATTTTACCATATTTTCTCACTCAAGTACTGACAAATGCTATGAACTTTGCTATAATTTGAGTAATCTTTATTTTGGAGAAATCATGAAAGTTATTAAATTCGGCGGTAGTTCACTCGCCTCCGCCAGTCAGTTAGAAAAAGTCTTAACCATTGTCAAATCCGACACGCAAAGAAAGTTTGTTGTGGTTTCTGCACCAGGAAAACGTTATCCCGAGGATATCAAGGTGACAGATGCACTGATCCGATATTATAAGAATTATAGCGCCTCTAATGACGTTACGGAAAATCAAGATTGGATTATTGAGCGTTACCGAGAAATGGCCGAAGACCTTGATCTTAATCCTCGTATTATTGAGAGCATTGCCGCTTCCATTAGAAGGCTCGCTGAGCTTCCTATAGAAGATAATGCCTTTCTTTACGATACCTTTCTCGCAGCAGGTGAAAATAATAACGCCAAACTAATTGCTGCTTATTTCAATCAAAATGGGGTTCCAGCTAGTTACGTACACCCCCGCGATGCAGGCATTCTGGTGACTAGTGAACCAAGCAATGCCAGAATTATTCCTTCAAGTTATGACCGGATTGAAGAACTCCGCAATTCTGATGAGGTTCTTGTTATCCCGGGCTTCTTTGGAGTGACCGTTGATAATCAAATCTGTACCTTTTCAAGAGGTGGTTCTGATATTACAGGTTCTATCATTGCTGCAGGAGTTAAAGCTGACCTCTATGAAAACTTCACTGACGTAGATGGTATTTTTGCCGCTCACCCAGGAATCGTTCATCGTCCTCAATCAATCCCAGAATTGACCTATCGAGAAATGCGAGAGCTAGCCTATGCAGGCTTTACTGTTCTTCACGATGAAGCCCTAATTCCAGCTTTTCGTGGAAGAGTTCCCTTGGTCATTAAAAATACCAATAACCCTGACCACCCTGGCACCAAAATTGTCCAAAAACGTCAACAAGACACTCCCTATCCCGTCGTTGGTATTTCAGCAGATGAAGGCTTTGTCAGTGTGAATATCGCTAAATATTTGATGAACCGAGAAATTGGATTTGGCCGAAAAGTTCTCCAAGTCTTTGAAGAATTAAATATCCGCTTTGAACATATGCCTACTGGCATTGATGACATGTCTATCGTTCTTCGTGAACGTGAACTAACCCCAATCAAAGAAGAGGAAATCCTTAGCCAATTAACGCGTAAATTAGAAGTGGATAAGGCTGAAATCGAACCTGACCTCACCATCTTAATGATTGTTGGCGAAAGCATGAAAAGCCACATTGGTGTCATGGCAACGGCTACAAAAGCTTTATCTGACCATGACATTAACATTGAGATGATTTCCCAAGGGTCAAGTGAAGTCTCCATTATGTTTGTTATTAAAAGTAAGGAAAGAAAGGCCGCTATTCGTGCCCTTTATAAGGCATTTTTTAAATGAAGCACCTGAGCCAATTCACAACCTAAGTAATGCATAAAGAATTAACTGCATTTTTGAGATGAGAACCCTAACGATCAGGTTGACCCCTTAAGCTCCTCAGACCATTTTTTAGACTAGTCAATTAATTGATAAGCTTATCCTATATCACTAAAAAAGAAGACCCACTCGGTCTTCTTTTTTACTAGATTAGCACATGCTTATTGAAATATGATCAAGTTAGTTTTATTTGCCTAGACACCTCATCTCAAAAACAAGCAATAATTCAACTTGCATATTCTTGACTTGCTTATCACTAAGAAATTAAGAGCGATCTCGCTCTATTCTCAATAAAAAAGAAAAAAGCCTGCCTATCTATAAGAACAGCACAGGTTTCATCTTGATTTGATATTATTTTACTCCGCCAGTAGGACTCGAACC
>DIXV01000010.1:0-1935 GCA_002436115.1 Streptococcus sp. UBA6071
CAGCTATTGGTATATCAATTAATACATCAGGAGTTTTCTATACTATAGTAGCAGAAGACTTGGGGATATTAAGGGGAGCTTATGCTTTTCACATGACCATTTTTTTACTAGTAACAGCAGCTACAACTTTGCTTGTTCCCAGTGTTCTGAGGCTATTCTCTCTTAAAAAGGTATTACTGTTTGGGATAATAGTTGCTAGTCTATCAACAGCTGCAATGGGAGTGGGACAGCAACTTTGGCAATTTTATCTTTTAGCTGTTTTAAGAGGATTCAGCACAGGTTTGTTTTCCGTAATATTTTTGACAGTCGTTATCAACTATTGGTTTATAGATAAAAATGGCTTTGCAACTAGTGTTGTTTTTGGTTTTGCTGGCTTGATTGGAGTGATTTTCCCAAGTTTCTTTACAGGTCTTATCACTGATTTTGGGTGGGAGGTTACTTATGTTATAAAAGGTGCTCTTCTATTTCTATTTTGTTTGCCCTCACTGCTTTTCCCATTCGCACTAAACCCTGTGGATGAGGGAAACTCTCCGTATAGGAGCAGTAAAACTAAGCAAACCCAAACTGAAAGTAATGGGTATAATCTAAGGATAAGGGGAGGACTGATATTAACGTTTCTTATTTTCAGTTTCATCCCCCCTTTTATCTCAAGTATGCCTCAGCATCTTCCAGGTTATGCGCAATCTCTGAATTACTCGAGTCAAATAGGGGCAAGTTTATTGTCGGCTTGTATGCTTGGAAATATCCTATCTAAGATTGTAATGGGGGTTCTTAATGATTGGATTGGGGCATTGAAATCCAGTTTTTGCTTTCTGGGACTAACTGCTTTAGGTCTGTTATTGTTGATCTGGGCTGACTCAAGCCTTGTCTTATTAGTGGGTTCCTTTTTTCTAGGAGGCAGTTATGGTTTGGGTTCTGTAGCACTGCCACTCTTAACTCGCTCGCTTTTTGGTTTAGTAGCATATCAAAAAGTTTTTCCAAAGGTCTCCTTCGTAGCTAATAGTGGGGCAGCCTTAGCTTTTTCAGTCATTGCGTATAGTTATGACTTTAACCAGTCTTATCTTCCAGCTCTATATGCTCTATTTGGAATGTTGTTAGTGAGTTTCACCTTATTGCTTGGTATCAAACAAGCAAAAAAATTATAATGCGCTTATCAATGCTTAACAAAGAAAGGATCTTGTTATGAAATTACGTTTTAGCAAATCAGGCCAAGCTATGCCTGCCACCACAGAGCCATTTGGCAAAGAAGCTTTTGAGAAGATTGACCATACACAGATACGTTGGTTGGGAAATGCCAGCATATTGATTAACAGTCATGGGACGACTATTCTGATTGATCCCATTCTGGATGGTTTTGATATGCCACTTTTGATTGATATGCCAATTATTTCTAAAGATATTCCAAACTTAGATGCACTATTAATCAGTCATATTGATGGCGATCACCTAAGCTTTAAGACTTTAGAAGTCCTCAAGAATGTTGTTAGTTCATATCATGCACCAGCCTATGTGGCGGATGTCATGAAGGAAAATGGTTTTTTAACTCAAGAACATAAGGTCGGTGCTCGGTTCGACCTCGGTAATATCACTGTTACCACAACTCCAACAAAGCATAATTGGCAAAGTGAGACACCTAAGTATAATTATCGTAGCTGGAAAGAAGAAGAATACATAGGCTATTGGATGGAGACGCCAGATGGAACAATTTGGGTGCCTAGTGATTCTAGATTATTACCAGAACATTTGGAAATGGCAAACCCAGATATTATTCTTTTTGATTTCTCTGATAATGATTGGCATATCACTTTTGAAGGCGCTGTAAAACTGGCAAATACCTATCCAAATGCGGATCTCATCTGTATCCATTGGGGAAGTGTAGATGCACCTGACTGGCAGGTTTTCAATGGGAATCCTGAAGACCTCTTACCTCATGTG
>DIXV01000010.1:2078-3352 GCA_002436115.1 Streptococcus sp. UBA6071
GGTTTTCAATGGGAATCCTGAAGATCTCTTACCTCATGTGGTGAATCCAGATCGTGTTCATGCCTTGAATGTAGGAGAAGTCTTTCCACTACCCAAAGTCAAATTGGACAAATAATCAGACTGGTACCCCAAGAAGAAACGGATTGATAGATAGCTTTCGGAATAAGATGATACGTTCATTAAATTCCGAAGGCTTTTTTATTTTCAAGAAAAAGAATACAGACTGTCAATTGTTATGAAAAACAGTTTTAAAAACACCCCATTTCCGTATTACAAAAATAGGTAGTTCGGCACAAAAGGCCACTATTTCAAAAACTATTAAAAATGCTTAAGTATTTAATGGAGTAGTTAAAAAGGTTATAGGAAGAAGTAGATCCATCAACTAGCTGGTAAACGATAAATCATGCAAATGAGCCTGTCAACCAAGTAAGTTCTCAGAGCAGATTAATAGTGTCAACATCACCTAGGTTCAAATTTATAGTATTCATTTTTGAATACTAATACACATGGCTGGTCTTGTGCAATTTGACAAGTTTAGGGTATAATTGAGATATATAAAGAGAAAGGGAGAAATATTATGCAATACACAACTTTGAACAATGGCATTAAGATGCCCATGGTTGGATTTGGAGTCTTTCAGATTCCTGATTAGGAGGATTGTCAAAAAGTAGTAGAAGAAGCGATTAAAGTTGGCTACCGCTTGATTGATACAGCACAGGTATATGGTAATGAAGAAGCCGTTGGAAAGGCGGTTAAAGCATCAGGAATTCCACGCGAAGAATTTTTTATTACAACTAAATTGTGGATTTCAGATTTTGGTTATGATTCAGCGAAAATAGCTTTTGATGAATCATTAAAGAAATTAGATATGGATTATATTGATCTCTACCTCTTACATCAACCAGTTGGCGATATTTTTGGTGCTTGGCGTGCCCTTGAAGAGCTATACAGGGAAGGTAAAATACGTGCTATTGGAGTATCTAATTTCATGCCTGAACAATTCGCTAACTTAGCAATTTTTAACGCAGTTACTCCAGCCGTTAACCAAGTAGAACTACATGTTTTTAACCAAAAACAAGAGCAACAGGATTACCTTGCTTCCAAAGGCGTTCAAATAGAGAGTTGGGCAGGACTTGCAGCAGGACAATTCGATGTGTTTAACAATTCGACTTTGGTTAAAATTGCCAAAAAATATAACAAAAAAACAAGTCAAGTGATGTTACGTTGGCAACTGCAACGCGGTATTGTCAGCCTATCCAAATCTGCTACACCCT
>DIXV01000010.1:3453-12810 GCA_002436115.1 Streptococcus sp. UBA6071
TCAGTCTATCCAAATCTGCTACACCCTCACGCATCGCTGAAAACTTTGCTATTTTTGATTTCGAGTTATCCAAAGACGATATGGCACAAATCGCAACAATTAATACTGATACAACTTTATTTGATGATTATCACTCACCATCAGCTGTTGAAATGCTAGGTAGCTATGTGAACAAATCGTTCTAGAAAAATCATGAGAAAAGACTAGTCACGCTTTTAATTGACAATCAGCTACATTAGAAATTGTCTGCCGAGAGATTGGTTTATAGAGTAAAAAGAAAATGGAGGCATAAAATGGAATATGTAAGATTGGGTAATAGTGGCTTACTAGTGTCAAAGGTTTGTTTGGGAACAATGGGGTTTGGAACTCCAGGGAAACTTTTTTCATGGACTGTTGGTTATGAGGATGCTGGAGCAGTTGTCAAAGAATGCTTGGACAATGGCATTAACTTTTTTGACACAGCAAATATCTATACAGGTGGAGAGTCAGAAGAAATCTTGGGACGTGCTTTAAAGAAATATGCTAAGCGTCAAGATGTGGTCATTGCAACTAAATGTGGTCTGAGTTATAGCCAAAATCCAAATACAGAAGGGCTTTCTCGTAAGGTTATTTTTGATGAAATTGAAAAATCATTGCAACGCTTGGATACGGACTATATTGACCTTTACATTGTTCATCGGCCAGATATGGATACCCCTGTTGAAGAAACAATGGAAGCTTTGCATGACTTAGTCAAAATGGGTAAGGTACGCTATATTGGTGCCTCAAATATGACAGCTTGGCAATTTGCAAAATACCAATACACTGCGGAAAAATATGGTTGGACCAAGTTTATTTCTCTTCAGAACACTCACAATATTATGGAAAGAGAAGACGAACGTGAGCTTTTCCCAATGCTAGAAGACATGGGCGTTTCACTGACGGCCTACAAAGTTCTAGCAGGTGGACGTTTAACACGTCAGGACAATGAACAAACTGAGCGTTCTAAGACGCAAGAGTTATCAGATATTGAAAAGGAATTAATCCGTCGTCTGCAGGTCATTGCAGATCGCTATTCTTGCTCTAGAGCAGATGTCTTGATTGCTTGGGAATTTGCAAAAAAACCAATTGATGTTGTCTTGGTTGGGACAACTAAAGTTGGCCGAATCTCTGACACGATTAAGGCAATTGATGTAAGGTTGACGGCAGAAGATATAGCAGAATTAGAGGTTTAACGTACGAAAGAATGACAATGAACAACTAAACGGGGTAGACCACTCCAAAAAAGTAAAAAAGTTAAGCACAAAAACCAAATGTTCCACCATCATTCGGCCTCATTACTCAATGATTAAAAGCAAATATTATCCTTCATAATCCCTAATCAGATTTTCTGCTAGGAATTATGGAGTTTTTTTTGAAAAAATGGGTAGAATGACTACATTTTTGCTTTAATAAATTATTTCTTAAGATAGAAAATCGGTCAAGTCTTAAGCTCTAACCGCCTGTGGCAGTATATACATTATGAACGGGAAGTTTTGACTTACAGTTGTTTTCGAAGTTCAAACATTCCTTCGTCTCCATCTCCGATAAAATCTTCGGGAGTATCTGGCATTGGATGCTTTTCATTAAAAAATGCAACAATGTGAAATCCGCACACGTTGACATAAAAATGAATATTTCGTGTTTCAAAGTACGGCGTATACGTCTCCCAGACCTTTGTATCGGGATATAACGTTTCAATTCCAAACCATATTTTTCCCCCAATGCCTTTACTTTGCATGCCATATTTCACAAAAAGAAAATCAAGATGATTGTACTGTGTTTTCTTATCTATAACAACAAGTGCACCACCAACCATTTTGTTGTCAACAACAGCTTTGTATGCGACAGCACCTTCCTTATTCAACGAAGAATCAATTTCTTTTTCAGAAAGAATAACACCTTCTGTCTTTCCATAGACCTCTTCGTATCCTTTTTGGAAAGCCTCCTGCATCTCTTTCTTATATTGCACTAAGTCATTATTATTAACCTTTTCAAGAAAAACTGTCATTGTTATATTTCCTTTCATTTTTCAAAATCAAACACACCAGAGTTCTTTTCTGGATTCTATTCATCTATAGGCACAATGCTATACCTGCATTTATTGACCAAAAATACCATATTTCCTAGCACTTAGTCGGTGTTACTAATCGCTAGATGTTTATTTCTGGGAAAGTATCTTCAAGCAGGTTCAATGCTTTTTTGACCTCCCCTTTTTCTCTTATTTTTCGTCCTCTTTTAAAAAGAGGACTTAAGCTGTGTTATCTCGTCTAAATCGCTCAGGCCTTGTCCACACTAGTCTTAATACCTTAGTGTACAATGTTCAAGATTATCAGAAATGGAAGAAGTAGTGAAATCCGTTGCTAGAAAGAGCTCTCCATGTCATTTTTTAAGAAGTCGTTCTGTATCAGGAGGGTTAAAGGATAAGGATTGTATCGTAAGGAGTATGAAGGGTGATTATAAACACTAGTTCTATCCCCAAAAGTAGGTTTTAGCCTTGTGTTAGCTGGGCTAGGATGGCACGATTCTTCTTTAACACCGACAAGTAGAAGGTTTTTGTAGCTTCTATATCTGAAATTGGGATATGGGTACGTTGGGTATTATTTTCGGATGCTGATTGGGTAATATTAGTTGAAAAACTTGGAAGAGATGAGGCGGAAACTAGCTCTTCAAAAGCATCCCAGTCTTTTTGGACGATAAATTTTGTTTTTGATAAACGATCGACTAGTGGTTGCCAAATCCCTAAGTCAGAGCGAAGAAGCATGGTTAAATCAGATAAGTCATCAAGTGAGATTTCTTTTTGCATGGTGTATGGGTGATCAGGTGGGACAGAAAGATACAGTTGCTCCATAAAGAACCCCGTTGATACTACTAGGTCATTCTCAAGAGGAAAATCAGTCACAATAAACTGTAACTCTTCTGCCAGTAAAGCGTCGACTAGGGCACTAGTTGATAATAATTCTAGAGTTATTTCAGGAGCATTTTCTCCCTTGGCTAGCCTTGTGCGAAGTTCCCACTCCACACCCGGTGCACAAATGCCACCAAATAGTGTGGTAGCCTGAAGGGAGAAACGTTGAACCTTGTGCAGGAAGGCTTGGCTTTATTGGAGAAGTTTTTGGGCTTGTTTGACGGTGTATTCTCCAGTTTCGGTTAATGACAACTTGTTTTTACGACGTTGGAAGAGTTGGACACCTAATTGGTCTTCTAGGGTCTGCATATTACGCGTAAGGGAAGGTTGAGAAGTCAATAACACTTCTGCAGTTTTTGATAAGGTGCCTTCCTTTGCAAAGGTAACTAATTGTTCTAGTTGTTGTAAATTGACCATAACCCCTCCTTGTTTTCACTATTTATCTTATGAATAGTAATGGACTGCACCGCCATTGTACTATTTTTTCCTTTCTTTGTAAAATGGTTTTGTCTTAAAAGAAGATGAAAACAGCGGTCAAATAAAGAAAATCGTGATATAATATTAAAGAGTCAATTATTCTATTAGGTATAATTTCAATTTTCGTTTATATGAGATGAAAGAGGCGGAAAATGTATTATAGCAAACCTATTTTCCAAGACATGAATGTTAATACCATACCTAAGTTAACGAAAGATCTTATTAAATATTATCCCGATTTTAAAATAATTTTACTTCCTGAAGGAAAGTAAAAAATAATGGATATGAGCTATCTTGATAAAAAACCTAATTTTGGTATCCACTTGGTAGCTAGGAAAAAACACGTTTAGAGGTTAAAAGTCCTTGATAGAATAGAATAGGAAAGGAAAGTGACGATGGCAATTATTCAATGGTTTCCTGGTCATATGTCTAAAGCTAGACGACAGGTACAGGAAAATATTAAACATGTTGATTTTGTGACGATTTTGGTGGATGCACGTTTGCCTCTATCTAGTCAAAACCCCATGTTGACTAAAATTGTAGGAGATAAGCCAAAGCTTTTGATATTAAACAAGGCTGATTTGGCAGATCCAGATCGTAGTAGGGAATGGCGACACTATTTTGAAAAACAAGGTATTAAAACCTTGACAATCAACTCTAAGAATCAGGCAACAGTCAAACGGGTAACCGAAGCAGCTAAGGACTTAATGTCAGCTAAAATTGCAAAATTACGTCAGCGTGGTATTCAAAAAGAAACATTACGGACAATGATTATTGGGATTCCAAATGCTGGTAAATCAACCTTAATGAACCGCCTAGCTGGCAAGAAAATTGCTACTGTCGGCAATAAGCCCGGTGTCACGAAAGGGCAGCAATGGCTTAAATCCAATAAAGACTTAGAAATTCTAGACACACCAGGGATTCTCTGGCCAAAGTTTGAAGATGAAGTTGTCGGTTTGAAGCTAGCCTTGACAGGTGCCATTAAAGATCAATTGTTGCCAATGGATGAGGTCACTATTTTTGGGCTGACCTATTTCAAGGAATATTATCCAGAACGGCTAAAAGAACGCTTCAAAGGAATTGGCTTGTCAGAAGAGGCACCTGATCTTATTGTAAATCTGACCAAACAACTAGGGTTTCGCGACGACTATGACCGTTTTTACGCCCTGTTTATCAAGGAAGTGCGTGAGGGGAAATTGGGGCGTTATACTCTGGATAGCGTGGGAGATATAATTGATGGCAACAATTAAGGAAATTAAGGCGATTCTGGAAAGCATTGACTCCTTAGACCATCCAACATGGGCAAGTTATGAAGCAGATGGTAGAAAAGGAGTCGAAAGGGCTGTCAGGCAGAGGAAAAAAACAATTCAAGCAAACCATGATGAGGAGACTCGTCTGGAAAACATGTTAACCTACGAAAAGAGCTTATATGCGGAAGGCTATGAGCTTATTGCTGGTATTGATGAGGTAGGTAGGGGGCCTTTAGCAGGTCCTGTTGTGGCTGCCTGTGTCATTCTACCTAAGAATGAGAAAATTGTGGGGCTTGATGATAGCAAAAAAATTCCCAAGAAAAAGCACGACGCCATTTACCAAGAGGTTCTTAAAAGAGCTTTAGCTGTAGGTGTCGGTATTGTGGAAGCGTCTGTCATTGACTCGGTTAATATTTACGAAGCGACCAAGTTAGCAATGTTGGCAGCCTTAGATGATTTGCCTATACGACCGGATTATCTTTTGATTGATGCTATGAAACTAGATTGCCCAATTCCTCAGCAATCACTTATCAAGGGAGATGCGACCAGCCTATCCATTGCAGCTGCCTCGATTGTTGCCAAGGTCAAAAGAGACCAACTCATGGCTGAATATGACTCTCTCTATCCCGGATACGGATTTACGAAGAATGCAGGTTATGGAACCCAAAAGCATATAGAAGGCTTATCCAAGCTAGGGATAACACCTATTCATAGACAGAGCTTTGAACCTGTCAAATCACTTATAGAAGGTAAGGATTTATAATGCCTATTTTCCTTTTTCTCTTTTTGCTATCTTTGACCGTTTTCTGTGTCTTGTCCTATTTTGAAAGACGAAATCTCCTGATTGCTATATCTTTTTTGATGACGGTTGGGACAGGACTCCTTACCCTTGTAGCAACAGGTTTTTTTGATAATCATTCTTTTATAAGTTTTAGCCTTCTTGCCTTTATTGCGCTTGTTTTCTTGGGTATTTTATCGGGACCGTTTTTACTAATGGTCACACTTTATTACAATGGTTTCAAAGTGATAAGAAGAGAAGGGGCACACCTTCATAATTTCTTGTCACTTGGCCTAGCTCTGGCAATTACGCTCTATTTTTCCTTTTTTCCTATCCTAGAAGAGCAGTTAGCTGGCATAGGCTTCTTTAGTATATTATATGTTTATGTTGGACTCCTTATTTTCTATCTCGTTAGCTTAGTTATTCTTTTTATACTCGCAAGTTTTATCAACCTCGTTCATGTATTCCCTAAAAAACTTGACTATATTGTGGTCTTAGGGGCAGGTCTGAATGGAGATGAAGTAACACCACTTCTAGCCTCTCGAATCAATAAAGGCATTAAGGTTTATCAGAAAAACCCAGGTAGTAAGTTAATCATGTCTGGCGGGAAAGGGACAGATGAAGTAATCGCTGAGGGTCAGGCTATGGCAAATTATGCTCTAAAGCAAGGTGTGCCAGAATCAGATCTTATCTTAGAATGTCAGTCAAGAAATACACGCGAAAATCTTCACTATTCTTCTGCCCTTATGCCAAGGGGAAGTCAGTTCGCTCTTGTGACAAGCTACTATCACCTTTTTCGAGCCCTAACGATTGCTCGTATTCATAAGTTGAAGTGCATTGGTTATGGGGCTAGGACAAAATTCTACTTCACCCTTAATGCTTTTATCCGTGAATTTATTGGGTATATGGTAATCACTCGTCGCAAGCATATTATCATGTTGGCTCTCATAACTGTTTTATACCTTGTGGCATTGGCGCTAAATCTTTACCTGACAAGCCAAGGGGTTATAGGCAAGTAAAACTAAAATAAGGGAGAATCTTCAAAAAAGCTATGTATTTAGAGAATTGGCTTCCACTTTATTTTTGATAGCTAGCTTCTGAAAACTTTGTCATGTCTAGATATTCTGGGGATAGAGTTAATTTTTTAAAAGAAGTGGCACTAAACTCAGTCAGATTTGGCTGAGTTTTTCGAATATTATAGTGAGCAGGTTTGTTCTCGGCTAACTTGACTATATATTATTTGGGAGTTATTAGTATGAATGGTTTTGAATTATTTAAACTCAGGAAGGCCGGTTTGTCTAATGGACAGATCTTGGCTGTGCTGGATTATCAGGAGCGGCATCACCGTTCCTTATCCTTAAGGGACATGGCGGTAGTGAGTAAGGTTAAGAATCCTTCTGATTTTATGGGACGTTATAAAGACTTAAACAGCAAGATCTTAAGGGAGGAATTTAACCGCTTCCCTTGTCTTTCGATCCTTGATAAGGATTACCCCTTTGAGCTTAGAAATATCTATAATCCTCCCGTTCTCCTTTTTTACCAAGGGGATATCAACCTGTTAAATCGTCCTAAATTGGCCGTAGTTGGGTCTAGGAAAGCAAGCGATTATGGTACGCGAACGGTCAAAAAGATCATCGGAGAACTTAAACAACAATTTGTGATTGTTAGTGGTTTAGCTAGAGGGGTTGACACAGCTGCCCACATGGCTGTTTTAAGAGAGGGAGGACAAAGCATTGCTGTGATTGGGACAGGTTTAGATGTCTTTTACCCCAGAGAAAACAAGGAGCTGCAAGCTTATATGGGACAGCACCATCTTGTTTTAAGTGAGTATGAATCAGGACAAGCCCCTCTAAAATTCCATTTTCCTGATCGTAATCGGATTATTGCAGGCTTGTCATGGGGAGTTTTAGTGGCAGAAGCCAAGATGCGTTCGGGAAGTCTGATTACGTGTGAGCGTGCGCTTGAGGAGGGAAGAGAAGTTTTTGCTGTTCCTGGTAATATTCTCGATAAGCAGTCTGAGGGGTGCCATCGGCTCATTCAAGAAGGAGCTAAGTGTGTGTATTCAGCTCAAGATATCTTAATAGAATACCCTTATTAGTTTTTCGTTTTTGAAGCAAAAGAAAAGGCAGTGACACTGGCTTTTTTTGGGCATGATTTTGTGTTATAATGATTATATTATTCAGAATGGAAAAGCAGTTATGCAAACTAAAAAGATAGTCTTTAAAATAGGTTCTAGCTCACTGACACAGTCAGATGGCAGTTTGGACAGAGAAAAGATTGCCGAAATCGCAGGGCAATTAGCAGGTCTGCACCAGATGGGACACCAACTGGTTTTGGTAACTTCTGGATCTATTGCAGCTGGATTTAGACGGTTGGGGTTTGAAAAACGACCGAGAAAAATCGCAGATAAGCAAGCTTCAGCAGCAGTAGGACAAGGACTCTTGATTGAGGAGTACACCAAACAGCTCATGGCTTATCAAATTGTGTCTGCTCAAGTCCTTTTAACGCAGGATGATTTTGCGGATGCTAGGCGTTACCAAAATGCCTCTCAGGCCCTCCAGGTTCTGCTGAACCGTGGTGTTATCCCCATTATTAATGAAAACGATACAATTGCAGTTGACGAAATTAAAGTTGGGGATAATGATACCCTGTCAGCTCAAGTGGCTTCTCTTCTTAAAGCAGACCTCTTGGTGCTTTTGACAGATGTAGCAGGTCTGTATACGGACAATCCTAGACGAAATCCCGAGGCACAACCTATTAAGGAAGTCAAAGAGATTACAGAAAGTCTCTTTGACATGGCTGCAGGTGCAGGAACCAGTAACGGGACAGGAGGAATGACCACTAAACTTCAGGCAGCACTTCTAGCGACCCGCTCAGGAGTTCCTGTTTTCATCTGTTCATCTGCTTCGCCAAGTGCCATGTTAGATGCTGTCAATCAGGAAAATCAAGGGACGTTTTTCCACGCACTAAGCCAAAACCTCAATCAAAGAAAGCAGTGGCTGGCCTTTTATGCTAGGACAGAAGCAGTGGTTTATGTGGATGCCGGTGCAAGAGATGCTATGATCAAACAGGGCAGGAGCCTTTTAGTATCTGGTATCAAAGCCATAGAGGGTGTTTTTCAGATAGGTGATATTGTAGCAGTTTACAGCCAAGATAAGCAAGAGTTGATTGGTAAAGGTAAAGCTAGGCTTTCTTCTCAAGACTTGAAAGACCGATTAGTTCAACTCAATCCTGAAGGGGTGTTCATCCATCGCAATGATTGGGTAAGTTTATAAAGTTCATTATTTAAAACGATAAGAGGTGACATTATGATAACAACACAAGCACTTTTAGATAAGTTGATAGCCCATAAGGGAGCGGTTAATTTTGCTAAAACAGAACAGAAAAATAAAGCACTTCATCACATGGCAGATAGGTTGATTGCCCATACAGATGTAATTATAGCTGCTAATCAGTTGGATATGGAAGCTGCCCGTACACATATTTCCGAGGTCATGTTAGACCGGCTCATGCTCACTAGTGAAAGAGTTAAGGATATGGCAGACGGTGTGCGTGCATTGGTTGACTTACCAGATCCAGTTGGTCAAGTTTTGTCAGAAGAGACTTTAGAAAATGGGCTAATCATAACCAAAAAAGCGGTTCCTTTTGGTCTAATTGCAATGATTTACGAGAGCAGACCTAATGTGACGTCTGATGCAGCTGCTCTGGCTATTAAAAGTGGTAATGCCTGTATTTTACGTGGAGGTAAGGAAGCCTTTCGAACAGCTCAAGCGATTACAGAGGCACTTAAAGAAGGTCTTTCGCAAGCAGGGATTTCTTCTGAAGTGATTCAATTGGTTGAGGATACGAGCCGTCAGTCAGCAACAGAGTTGATGACCGCTAAAGGAAAGGTTGATCTTTTAGTGCCACGCGGAGGGGCTGGGCTT
>DIXV01000010.1:13003-15462 GCA_002436115.1 Streptococcus sp. UBA6071
CTGGTGCCACGCGGAGGGGCTGGGCTTATCCAAGCAGTTGTTGAAAATGCAACGGTCCCTGTTATTGAGACTGGAACGGGCATTTGCCACCTTTATATAGATGCTTCTGCTGATTTAGATAAAGCAGTCGCTATTGCTATAAATGCAAAAACCAGTCGCCCCTCGGTCTGCAATGCAATCGAAAGTCTCCTTGTCCATGAAGCTGTCGCAGAAGCCTTTCTTCCACGCTTGGAAAGAGCCTTGAATGGTCAAGTTGAGTTTCGAGCAGACACTGAAGCAGCCAAGTATTTGACAGATTATAAAGCCGCTCGTCAAGAGGATTTCAGCACGGAATTTTCGGATTACATTTTAGCGGTGAAGGTGGTTCAAAATGCATCAGAGGCTGTCGCACATATCTCTGCTCATTCAACGGGACATAGTGAAGCCATTGTAACGCAAGACCAAGAACAAGCTGATCTTTTCACACAACACGTTGATAGCTCTGCTGTTTATGTCAACGCCTCCACACGTTTCACAGATGGAGGCCAATTTGGTCTAGGTTGTGAACTTGGTATTTCGACGCAAAAGATGCACGCACGGGGACCTATGGGCTTAAGAGAGATGACAAGTTACAAGTATATTATTAAAGGTAACGGGCAAATTCGACTTTGAGAAAGAGGACAAAAATGAGAGTTGGTTTTATTGGTACTGGCAATATGGGCGGAGCTATTGCCCAAAGTGTGGCTAAGCAGGATGTCGATGTGGTCTTATCTAATTTTATGAAGGCTGAAGCGGAGAGTTTGTCTCAGAAGATTGGCAAAGGAGTGCACGCAACGAATGCTGAAATCGCAGCGACGTGTCAAGTGATCTTTTTAGGAGTTAAGCCCTACCAATTGCTTAACTTACTTGAGAGCCTTGAGGCTGAAATTACTAAAAATCCTGAAGCTCTTTGGGTTTCAATGTCAGCTGGCTTGACTCTGGAAGATATCAGCCCGTATTTGCCAAACACAGCTGGCTTGATTCGGATGATGCCCAATACACCAGTTAGTATTGGACAAGGAATGACAACTTTTTCAGTTAAATCGAGCAACCGAGCGACTCATGATCAAGAGACTTTTACCTATCTGATGGCGAAATCAGGGAAATTACTTAGTTTGCCTGAACATCTCATTGATGCAGCTACGGGAATCTCGGGGTGCGGACCTGCTTTTGTCTATCAGTTTATCGAAGCCTTAGCAGACGCTGGTGTTCAAAATGGTCTCCAACGTGCAGATGCGATACAATTAGCAGCTCAGACAGTATTAGGGGCGGGTCAACTTGTTTTAGAAAGTGGTCAACATCCAGCTGTTTTGAAGGACCAAGTCACCTCACCAGGTGGCTCTACCGTTGCAGGTGTTGTTGCCTTGGAAGAAAAGGGATTCCGCCACGCCAGTATTTCAGCTGTTAATGTTGCTATTAAACGGACTAAGGAGTTGGGGAAATAGGCGAACGAAAAAGTTGAGACAGAGAGCCTTACATCAGGGCTAGCTGACTTTGAATTGAGGTGAAATGGTTTTAAAGACTGCTCCAGACGAGATAGGGCTTTGTTTTGGGGAAAGAGCCTCTTCTTTTAGTAGAGTCTTGCCTCCCTCTTTTGAATAGTAGAACCAATAAATGCCTTGACTTAGAGTGGACTCTAAGGTGTATGATAAAAGGACTGGAAGTAAGCAGTTATCCTCTTAGTGAGCGAAAGTGTTTTATCTCAACTAATCGAGGGTAGTCTAATCTTTAAATAGTTTTAAAAAAAAATGGCGTACTTACAGAGATAAAATAAATATAGACGATTTAAGACAAGTTTGACATTAGTCAAACGTCTTTTCGTGTAGTTGTGAAACCTGAATAGGATGCAGATCCTTTTTGTGACTGCCTTTTAAGGAGGTTTTACTTTCAGGTGTTCTCCTAACAAGGGATGACGATGAGAAGAGCAGAAAGGACTTTCCCTCTTATCGGGGTTCTCAATATGATGAATAAGTAAGGAGCATTGATGGCAATCGTTAGAAAACTTTGGTGGTTTTTCAAGTTGGAAAAAAACCGCTACCTACTTGGCATATTGGCTCTGAGTTTGGTCAGTATCCTCAATCTTATTCCACCACGCCTCATGGGGCAGGTCATTGATGGAATTGACCTCAAGACTCTAACAACTGCAAGTCTATTACGAGATGTGGGTCTACTCATCCTCTGTGCTTTTTCCATGTATGGTCTTCGTTATGTTTGGCGGATTTTCATTTTAGGAACCTCTTATCGTTTGGGACGCATTTTACGGTTTCGCCTCTTTGAGCACTTTACCAAAATGTCCCCTGCCTTTTTTCAAAACTATCGAACAGGTGATCTCATGGCCCATGCAACGAATGACATCAATGCCTTAACGATGCTAGCAGGAGGAGGGGTGATGTCAGCAGTAGATGCCTCGATAACGGCAGTGGTTACCCTCTTAACGACGT
>DIXV01000010.1:15622-16749 GCA_002436115.1 Streptococcus sp. UBA6071
ATAACAGCAGTGGTTACCCTCTTAACGATGTTTTTAAGTATTTCTTGGCAGATGACCTTGGTCGCCATTCTTCCCCTGCCTTTAATGGTTCTGGCAACAAGTCGTCTAGGACGGAAAAACCACGATGCCTTCAAAGTATCTCAGGCGGCCTTTTCAGATCTCAATAACTTTGTTCAAGAAAGTGTTTCAGGCATAAAGGTAATCAAGTCCTTTGGCTACCAAAAGAAACAAGCAGAAGCCTTTGGTCATACCAATCAACAGACCTTTGAGAAGAATATGAAGACAATGACGTACAATAACCTCTTTAGTCCAGTGACTCTCTTCTTTGTTGGAAGTAGTTATGTCTTGACCCTTTTGGTTGGGGCCTTTCAAATCTCAAAAGGCCACTTGACAGTCGGTGCCATGATTACCTTTATCACTTATCTTGATATGCTTGTTTGGCCCCTTCAGGCGATTGGTTTTCTTTTTAATATTAGTCAGCGTGGTAATGTCTCTTATGATCGTATTCAAGATATCTTACATCAGAAAAGCCCTGTTCAAGATCTTCCTCAAGCCTTGACTGAGATTGAAAACGGCACATTGACCTATAACATTGATAGCTTTAGTTACGATAAACAAGAGACTCTAAAGGCTATTCATTTTAGTTTAGAGAAGGGACAAACGTTAGGGATAGTTGGGCAAACAGGCTCAGGAAAAACAAGTCTCATAAAACTTCTCATGCGAGAATACGACGTGAGTCAAGGGCAAATTTGCCTCAATGGCCGAGATATCAAAGACTACCGTCTTGAAACCCTTCGACGTCTAATGGGCTATGTTCCTCAAGACCAGTTTCTTTTTGCAACGACGATTGCAGAGAATATTCGTTTTGGCAATCCAGATTTGTCCTTGGAAAAAATAAGTGCAGCAGCCGAACTTTCTTGTGTGGCAGATGACATTATGGCTATGCCAGATGGGTATGAGACGATGGTTGGGGAAAAAGGTGTGTCACTTTCTGGTGGGCAAAAACAGCGAATTGCCATGAGTCGTGCTATGGTCATGAACCCAGAAATTCTAATTTTAGATGATTCATTGAGTGCTGTCGATGCAAAAACTGAGCATGCCATATTAAGTCAGCTCAAACGTGATCG
>DIXV01000010.1:16938-18715 GCA_002436115.1 Streptococcus sp. UBA6071
CATATTAAGTCAGCTCAAACGTCATCGAAAAGACAGAACGACAATCATCACAGCCCATCGCTTATCAGCTGTTGTTCATGCCGATTTGATTTTGGTTCTCCAAGATGGGCATATTATTGAGCGAGGCTGTCATGAAGATTTACTCGCTATGAACGGCTGGTACGCTAAGACCTACATTTCACAGCAACTAGAGCAAGAAGGAGGGCGTTAATGTCAAGCAATGCAAAACAGTGGCAAACTTTAAAGCGGCTTTTGACTTATCTAAAGCATTATAAGCTTCTAACATTTTTTGCCCTTAGCTTCCTCTTATTAACGACCGTTGTCCAGAGTATCATTCCCCTATTAGCTCGCTATTTTATTGATCATCAAACAAAAACGATTAATCAACAAGGTTGGTTTCTTCTGCTCGGTTATATGGGGCTCTATGTCCTTCAGATGCTCTTAACCTATGCAGGAAATTTTCTCTTTGCTAAGGTCTCCTATAGTCTGGTAAGAGATATTCGACAAGATGCCTATACCCATATGCAAAGCTTAGGTATGTCTTATTTTGATCAAACGTCATCAGGAGCAATTGTCTCACGTCTGACCAATGATACAGAATCAATCAGTGAGATGTTTTCAGGTCTCCTGAGCAACTTTATATCTGCTCTCTTTATTTTTTCAACGACCCTTTATACGATGATCCTCTTAGACCTCCGTTTGACAGGCTTTGTCCTTATTTTCCTGCCTTTTATTTTTATTTTAGTTAACTTGTATGGTAAACTATCGGTCAATATCATTGGTAAAACGAGGGCTAAGCTTTCAGATATTAACAGCAAACTATCTGAAAGTATTGAAGGAATTAGAATTATTCAAGCTTTTGGACAGGAAGAACGCCTCAAGAAGGAGTTTGAAGAAATCAATCAAGAACATCTCCGCTATGCGAATCGTTCTATGGGACTAGATTCCCTCTTTTTAAGGCCAGCAATGAGCCTGCTTAAATTATTGGCCTATAGTGTTTTGATGGCTTATTTTGGCTTGACATGGCAGAAGGCTGGCATTACGGCTGGTCTTATGTATGCCTTTATTCAGTACGTTAATCGCCTCTTTGATCCTCTGATTCAGGTAACTCAGAATTTTTCCACGCTTCAAACATCAATGGTATCAGCTGGACGTGTCTTTGAGGTGCTTGATGAGGCAATCTATGAGCCCGAACAAAGCAATCTTATTGATGATATAGCTATTGGTAATATTCAATTTAAAAATGTGTCCTTTTCGTATGGTGAAGGCAGTCGGCAGATTTTGGATCGCATTTCTTTTTCTGTTAACAAAGGAGAAATGATTGCTTTTGTCGGTCACACTGGTTCTGGCAAATCGTCTATTATCAATGTTCTTATGCGGTTTTATGAGTTTCAGTCTGGGCAGGTCTTGATTGATGGCAAAGATATTAGAAGCTACAAGAGTCAAGCGCTCTATCAAAATATGGGGCTAGTTTTGCAAGACCCCTTTCTCTATCATGGGACGATTGCTTCGAATATCAAAATGTACCAGGAGATGACCCAAGAAGAAGTGAGAGCCGCCGCTGAGTTTGTTGATGCGGACCAATTTATTCAGAAATTACCACAGACTTACGAAGAGGTCGTCACTGAACGTGGAGCCACTTTTTCAACAGGTCAACGACAACTTTTGGCATTTGCTCGAACCATTGCCATTCAACCTAAAATTCTGATTTTAGATGAAGCGACTGCCAATATTGATTCCAAGACAGAAGAACTGATCCAACATTCTTTGAAAAAGA
>DIXV01000010.1:18887-19227 GCA_002436115.1 Streptococcus sp. UBA6071
CAGAAGAACTCATTCAACATTCTTTGAAAAAGATGAGGCAAGGTCGGACAACCATTGCAATCGCTCATCGGCTCTCTACTATTCAAGATGCAGACTGTATTTATGTGCTAGACAAAGGGCGGATTATTGAGTCTGGTAAGCACGATGACTTGCTTAATCTTAAAGGAACTTATCACAAAATGTATCAACTACAAGCAGGGATGATGGAAAGCTGAGTCATAAAAACCAAAAAAAAATAGTTAAGTTCTCAAAAAACCGATACTTTCGCAAATGAAAGAGTATCGGTTTTGTTTTTTTTTTTTATCATCGTCGTGTTGTTGCCTTAATTGAAGGATTGCTT
>DIXV01000010.1:19516-19640 GCA_002436115.1 Streptococcus sp. UBA6071
TTTGGCCTTTTTGTTCTCCTTTTGATGTCACACGTAGAGCAAGAGGGTGGTTGCAACGTGGGCAATGCTTGTCTTTGTTCGTCTCAACTTGTCCTTTAGGCATTTGTCTTTGCTGATTGGACTG
>DIXV01000138.1:0-1544 GCA_002436115.1 Streptococcus sp. UBA6071
ACCGCATGGGAGGATTGGTAAGTTTTTCGGTGATTTGGCTCAAAGTTTTAGATGAGAAAGTTATCTAGGGCATTACATAAGATTTTTTTAAAAAACTAATGCTCAAGACCGTTTAGTCAGCTAATAAGGCTTTCACTATCTTGTTTGTTCCTCGCCTTGGAAGAGAACATAAAAGGATAAGGCCAACTGTTATGACAAGGTAAGAGCATGTTCTATCTTTTTCATTCTCCTCGGTGACAAATATATGTCATAACTGCAGAAGGACACAATCTAAAAAAATCAACCGTACAGGCTGGGGAAAGCACTTGAAATTGAGTGCTTTTTTTGTTAAACTAGAAGGAAAGTAAATAAGGGAGTACTTATGCCTGAACGTGGATTGTTGATTGTGTTTTCTGGGCCGTCAGGTGTGGGAAAGGGCACGGTCAGAAAGGAAATTTTTGATCATAAGGATAATGAATTCAAATATTCCGTGTCAATGACGACACGCCCTCAGCGGCCTGGAGAGATTGATGGCAAAGATTACCACTTCCGAACAAGGGAAGAGTTTGAAGAGCTAATTCGTCAAGGTCAGATGTTAGAGTATGCGGAGTATGTTGGTAATTACTACGGAACTCCTTGGACTTATGTTAATGAAACATTAGACCAAGGTATTGATGTTTTTTTGGAAATTGAAGTTCAGGGTGCCTTGCAAGTCAAGAAAAAAGTCCCAGACGGTGTGTTTATTTTCCTAACTCCCCCAGACTTAGAAGAACTCAAAGATCGTCTAGTAGGGCGAGGAACGGACAGCCAAGAAGTAATTGAACAGCGTATTGAGCGTGCCAAAGAAGAAATTGCCCTGATGCGAGAATATGATTATGCGGTGGTTAATGACCAAGTCTCCAAAGCAGCAGAACGGGTCAAACGTATTATCGAATCGGAGCATTATCGTGTTGAGCGAGTGATAGGGCGTTACACCCACATGGTACCAACCATAAACGCAAATAAAGTTAGAAATTAGGTAGATAGTTATGATGTTAAAACCCTCTATTGACACTTTGTTGGATAAAGTGCCATCAAAATACTCCTTGGTCATTTTAGAGGCCAAGCGTGCGCATGAGTTAGAGTCAGGTGCAGTGCCAACCCAAGATTTTAAATCAGTAAAATCAACACTTCGGGCTCTCGAAGAAATAGAGTCTGGCAATGTGGTTATCCATTCAGATCCTGAAGCTAAACGTGAAGCTGTTCGTCGTCGTGCGGAGTTGGAGCGTCTTAGAAGAGAAGAAGAAGAGCGTAAAATCAAGGAACAGATTGCCAAGGAAAAAGAAGAAGGCGAGAAAATCTAAGGTTACATTATTACTCCGCTGGCAAGCTCCAGTGGAGTTTCTTATCTTAAAAGAGCTACAGGGATTAGGGACTGTTGCTGTTCTATGAAGCCTCCACTGACATCAGATGCTGTGTAAGATAAGCTTTTTACCACAGGAAGCCGTCTTGTTTTGGCTTATGTAGGAAGTTTAGGAAATCACTTGATAAGAGCTTTCATACCAGACGGGGTTCGCTGAAACTTG
>DIXV01000138.1:1764-4774 GCA_002436115.1 Streptococcus sp. UBA6071
CTTGTCAAAAGCCAAGAAACCCTTGTTAGCCCAGTACCGAATAATGTGGTGTTTTTAGTGACTGCTTTCTACCCGTAGGTCACGATGAAAGGAAGTTTATGGTCAAATGTGCTAAAATAATAGTGGATGTACCAACTATGCAGACGGATCAAGCGTATGATTATAGGATACCAGAGGATTTTAGTGATGTGCTAGCGGTTGGGATGCGAGTTCATGTTCCCTTTGGTAAGGGAAATCGATTGATTCAAGGAATAGTTCTTGATTTTGCTGAGGAAGATGATGAGGACAGAGAGCTCAAGGCTATTGTAGAAGTGCTGGATGTTTATCCTGTTCTAGACGAAGAGCAACTTCGTTTGGCAGATGATTTGCGAAAGACTGTTTTCTCATATAAGATTTCCCTCTTAAAAGCCATGTTACCCAATCTCCTTAACTCTAGTTATGATAAAATTCTCTCCCCAAAAGCGTCTTTAGAACCAAAGAAACGGGAGCAACTTTTTGGAGAGGCAGAAAGTATTCGCTTTACAGAGCTAGAAACTAAAGCCCAAGCCCGAGTCATGCGTCTGGCTCAAGATGGAAAGCTGAGAGTGGAATATGTCGCAAAGGATAGACAGCATATCAAAATAGAGGCGATGTACCGAGTTAACAGGTCTCTACTGGAACATTTTGATGTGGGGCAACATGCTAAAAAACGACAGGCGCTCAAGTCATTTCTCTTAACCGTTTCTCAATCAGGGAAATTGAAAGATTTGCGACGAGAGTTTTCCTCTTCGGTGCTTGCCTTTTTTTTGGAGAATGGCCTTATTCAGGAATTTGCCAAGGAAGTCAGCCGAAGTCAGCCTTATTTTGAAGGAATTGAGCCGTCAACGAATTTGAGTCTAAATGCCGAACAGAAAAAGGCTGTTGCATCAATCACTCATCAGATGGGACAAGAGCAACAGACCTTTCTGCTTCAAGGGATTACAGGATCTGGAAAAACCGAAGTCTACCTCCAGGTTATTGAACAAGCTTTAAAAATAGGAAAATCTGCTATCATGCTGGTTCCAGAAATTTCGCTAACCCCTCAGATGACCCAGAGGTTCGTCTCTCGGCTTGGGGAACAGGTGGCTATCCTCCATTCGGGCTTATCTGATGGAGAGAAGTATGATGAATGGCGGAAAATTAAAAAAGGAAAAGCCCATGTTGTTGTAGGGGCTAGGTCAGCTGTTTTTGCACCTTTGACAAATATTGGTGTCATTATTATTGATGAAGAACACGAGGGAAGCTATAAGCAGGATGAACTCCCTCGCTACCATGCAAGAGATGTGGCCTTGCTGAGGGCTTCCTATAACAAGGCTAGCCTTGTACTGGGTTCTGCCACCCCTAGTTTGGAGAGTCGGGCACGTGCCAGTAAAGGCTTGTATCAGCATTTAATCTTGAGCCAACGAGCTAATCCTATGGCCCAAGTTCCATCGGTTGAGGTGGTTGATTTTCGAGACTATATCGGAGAGACCGAGGCTGGAAACTTCACTCCCCCCCTACTGGAAAAAATCCGTGAAAAGCTGGATAAGAAAGAGCAGGTTGTTCTTCTTCTCAATCGTCGTGGCTACTCTAGCTTTGTCATGTGTCGAGAGTGTGGGACAGTGGACCAATGTCCAAACTGTGATATTTCTTTGACCTTTCATATGGACAGTAAGAGCATGAACTGCCACTATTGTGGCTTTAGCAAGACTATTCCCCAAAACTGTCCAAACTGTGAGAGTCGCTCTATCCGCTATTATGGGACAGGAACGCAAAAGGCGACTGATGAGCTTCAAAGTCTATTGCCAGAAGCACGAATCTTGCGGATGGATGTTGATACAACACGAAAAAAAGGTTCCCACGAAAAGATACTAACACGTTTTGGGCGTGGAGAGGCAGATATTTTACTAGGAACTCAGATGATAGCAAAGGGACTAGATTTTCCAAATGTAACCCTTGTGGGTGTTCTCAATGCCGATACTGCTTTGAACCTTCCCGACTTTAGGGCGTCTGAACGCACTTTTCAGCTATTGACTCAGGTCGCAGGTCGTTCAGGTCGGGCAGATAAGGCAGGTCAAGTGATCATCCAAACCTATAATCCAGAGCATTATGCCATTGGCTTTGCTAAAAATCAGGATTACGAGGGTTTCTATCAGTATGAGATGACAATTCGGCATCAGCTTCTTTACCCGCCATATGTTTACACAGTTGGTATAACCCTTTCGCATAGAGAGGAACACCTTGTTCTTAAAAAGGCCTATGATGTCCTAGAAATTCTTAGGAAAGGCTTATCTGATCAGGTGGTCTTTATGGGGCCGACGCCAAAACCTATTGCACGAACACATAACCTTTACCATTATCAGATTATAATCAAATACCGTTTCGAGGAACATTTGGTTGCTACTTTAAATAAGATTTTGGATCTTACTCAAGAGAGGGAGAATAGGGACTTAAGGCTGAGTATTGATCAGGAACCTCAAAAGTTTATGTAGAGCGAATGAAGCTGAATTCAGGCATCTGGCCTAGGTTTTTGGTATAATAGGGAAGATTAGTAGCAAAGTGAGAAATGTATGATAAAACTTATTTTTATGGGCACGCCAGATTTTTCAGCCGAGATTTTAGCAGGACTTCTAGCAGATGAACACTACGAGATTGTAGGAGTCGTCACGCAACCAGATCGTGCTGTTGGCCGAAAAAGAGATATTCGGATGACCCCTGTCAAAGCCCTGGCTTTAGCAAATGACTTACCGGTCTTCCAACCAGAAAAACTGTCAACCAGCCCAGAATTAGAAAAGCTTATGCAACTACCAGCTGATGGGATTGTTACAGCGGCTTTTGGCCAATTTCTACCCGAAAGATTACTTGCACATTTTCAATTTGCCATCAATGTTCATGCCTCACTTTTGCCCAAATATCGAGGAGGAGCTCCCATCCATTATGCCTTGATGCAAGGCGATGAGAAGACAGGGGTGACCTTGATAGAGATGGTCAAGCGAATGGATGCTGGAGATAA
>DIXV01000138.1:4967-6339 GCA_002436115.1 Streptococcus sp. UBA6071
AAAGACAGGGGTAACCTTGATAGAGATGGTCAAGCGGATGGATGCTGGAGATATGATTGCTCGTTCTGCGATTCCTATTGAAGATGATGATACGGTCGGCAGCCTCTTTGAGAAATTAGCCATCGTAGGACGTGACCTGCTTTTGGACACCTTGCCAGCTTATGTGGCAGGAGAATGCCAACCGATTCCACAGAATGAGGAAGATGTCAGCTACTCCCCAAATATTAGTCCAGAGGAGGAGCAGATTGACTGGGGAAAAACGAACCGTCATATTTTTAATCACATCAGGGGAATGAATCCTTGGCCAGTAGCTTATACGCTCTGGAAGGGGGAGCGGTTTAAAATTTACGCTGCGAAACCCACAGAGGGTGAAGGAAAGCCAGGGCAGGTTTTAGAGAAAAGCAAAAATCGCTTCGTAGTAGCAACTGGTCAAGGTGCACTTTGTCTTGAGCTAGTGCAACCCTCAGGGAAACCTAGAATGCCCATTACGGATTTTCTAAACGGTATGGGGCGACAGATAGAGGTAGGTGACAGTTTTGGCTAATCGAGAAAATGATGGTGCAAGAGCTCTAGCCCTAGCGACATTGACAGATATTTTTGAACAAGATGCCTATACTAATGTTGCTCTGGACAAGAAGTTGAGAGATAGTGAGCTCAGTCGTAAAGACAAGGCGTTAGTGACGGAATTAGTCTACGGCACAGTGAGTAGAAAGCTAACCTTAGAATGGTACCTGTCTCATTACATCACAGATCGTGACAAACTGGATAGTTGGGTCTACCACTTACTGATGTTAAGCCTTTATCAGCTTCTCTATCTGGATAAATTACCTCCCTATGCAATCGTTCATGAATCTGTTGCTTTAGCAAAACGTAAAAAAGCAGGAGCTGCAAGCTTTATTAATGCTTTGCTACGAAAAATAACCTCTGAACCCTTGCCGGATATTGCTGGAATTAAACGTGTTAACAAGCGGTATTCTATCCAATATTCCTTGCCTGTCTGGTTGGTGAACTTGCTGATTGAAGAGTACGGTGAACAACGTGCACTTGCCTTGTTTGAGAGTCTGTTTATTCGTAGCAAGGCGAGTGTCCGTGTCAGCCATCCCGAGCGTTTAGAGGAGCTTGCTCAGTTAACAGGAAGTCAACAATCAGAATTATCAGAGACGGGATTGGTCAAGGCTAAGGGAGATTTTGCAAGGACTTCTTCTTTTAAGGATGGAGAACTGACGATTCAAGACGAAAGTAGCCAATTGGTCGCACCAGTCTTGGCTATTCAGGGGGAGGAACGGATTTTAGATGCTTGTGCAGCGCCAGGTGGAAAAACAGTCCATATAGCCTCTTACCTAACGACAGGTCAAGTCATAGCACTTGACCT
>DIXV01000138.1:6626-14358 GCA_002436115.1 Streptococcus sp. UBA6071
GCCAGAGAGGTTCATCACCATTTTGGTCCAGACTATTTTGATAAGATTCTGGTGGATGCCCCTTGTTCGGGGATCGGTCTGATTCGTCGAAAACCAGACATTCGATACCGCAAAAAAAAGGATGATTTGGCACAATTACAGAAGATTCAACTAAGTATCCTAGCTAGTGTTTGTCAAACGATTAAAAAAGGTGGTATAATAACCTACAGTACTTGTACGCTTACGAAACAGGAAAATTTTGAAGTCATCAAACAATTCTTGATGCAACATCCTGAATTTGAACAGGTCAACCTCAGTCATTCGAAAAAAGAGATTGAACGAGAAGGCTGTCTCTTCATTACACCTGAACAATACCTGACAGATGGTTTTTTCATCGCCCAAGTCAGAAGAAAAATCTAATACCTAGGGGGAATAGAAAGTATGGAAGTTTCACTATTAACAAATGTTGGACAGAGGCGTTCCAATAATCAAGACTATGTCAACCGCTACAATAATCGTGCAGGGGTACTGATGATTATTTTGGCAGACGGCATGGGAGGACATCGAGCCGGCAATATTGCAAGCGAGTTAGCGGCTACGGAGTTGGGTAGTGCATGGGTAAGCACAGAGATTGCCGACTTAAATGGAACACGTGAATGGTTTGCGGAATATTTAGAGCAAGTTAACCAAAAAATATACGAGATGGGTCAAAAAGAAGAGTACCATGGTATGGGAACGACTCTTGAAGCAATTGTTATCATAGAGAACCAGATGATTTTCGCTCATATTGGCGATTCGCGGATTGGTTTAATTCGTGGAGATGCCTTACTTCCCTTGACAAGTGACCATTCCTTGGTTAATGTTTTGCTTAAAGCGGGTCAGTTAACACCTGAAGAAGCAGATCGGCACCCACAAAAGAACATCATCACGCAATCCATTGGCCAAAAGGATCCTGTTGAACCAGATATCGGCATTAAAACGCTGGAAGCAGGCGACTATGTCTTGGTCAACAGTGATGGTCTAACCAATATGGTATCGGAATCAGATATTCTTGACATTGTAACAAGTGAGGTCAGCTTGGATGATAAAGCTGAAACGTTGATTCGATTTGCTAATAAGGCAGGGGGACTGGATAATATTACGGTAGCACTCATTCACTTTGACCAGGAGGGTGCCTAATGATTCAGATTGGTAAAATATTTGCGGGCCGATACAAGGTGATCGAACAAATAGGCAGAGGCGGGATGGCGGATGTCTATTTAGCTCGCGATTTGATTTTGGATGGCCAAGAAGTTGCCGTCAAGGTTCTCAGAACCAATTATCAAACGGATCCCGTCGCTATTCAGCGGTTTCAGCGAGAAGCTCGAGCGATGGCAGATTTAGACCATCCCAACATTGTTCGTATCAGTGATATTGGGGAAGAAGATGGTCAACAATACCTAGCGATGGAGTATGTGAATGCTCTGGATTTGAAGAAGCATATTAGCGTCAATGCGCCTTTTTCAAATGAAGAAGCTGTCCGTATTATGGGGCAGATCCTCTTAGCTATCCGCCTTGCCCATCAAAAAGGAATTGTTCACCGAGATCTAAAACCACAGAATGTTCTTTTGACAGAAGAAGGGATCGCCAAGGTAACAGACTTTGGGATTGCTGTCGCTTTTGCTGAGACAAGTCTAACCCAGACCAATTCCATGCTAGGCTCTGTCCATTACCTGTCACCTGAACAAGCAAGAGGTTCTAAGGCGACTTTCCAGAGTGATATTTATGCTATGGGGATCGTGCTTTATGAGATGTTAACCGGTCACATCCCATATGATGGGGACTCTGCTGTGACTATTGCCCTACAACATTTCCAAAAACCTCTTCCTTCTATCCTTGAAGAAAACCCCCAAGTGCCACAAGCCTTGGAAAATGTCGTGATTAAGGCAACTGCTAAAAAACTAAGCGATCGTTATCAATCTGTTGAAGATATCTATACCGACTTGGTGACCTGTCTATCAGCAGAACATCGGAATGATCCTAAATTAGTTTTTGAGGATAATAAATTAGACAGTAAGGTCTTACCAAAAATCCCTCAGGTGACTGAAAGTCTTAAACAAGAAGAAGCGGTTCAAGCACAAGCTCAAGAAAAGCAAGTGTTAGACCCTAAGCAGAAAAAGCCTAAGCGCCGTTTGAGGGCAAGATACAAGGTTCTGATGGCAGCTATTTTTTTAACCCTGATGGCCCTACTTGCGATATTTCTTACCAGTCCGAGTACCGTCAAGGTACCTGATGTTGTCGGGCAAACAGAAAAGGCCGCCCGTGAAGCGATTGAGGCTGAGGGGTTGAAAGTTGGAGAGGTGTCTGAAGAATCTAGTGACACTGTTGAAAAGGGGAAGGTTATAGCCGTCTTACCTGAGGCTGGAACCAGTCGAAAAAGAAATTCCTCTGTCGAACTTGTCATTTCTAAAGGGGATCGCACCTTCACCTTGGAAGACTATACGGGTAAATCCTATAGCGAGGTATTAGCAGCCTTGACAGAATTGGGAGTAGAGGAATCTCGTATTAAGGTCGAAGAAGAAGAGACTTCTGCCTCTGAGGCGGGAATCATCTTGGAACAATCTCCAGAAGTAGGAACAGTCTATGACTTAGACAAACCAAGTACCATTACTTTTAAAGTTGCCAAATCGACCTCAACCGTATCTATGCCTAATTTAACGGGCTATACCTATAGTGAAGCTATTAATATTTTAGTTTCTCAGGGAATCTCGGTAAGTCAAATCACAGTATCTCCACAAAATGTTAGCTCATCTGCTAAGGTTGAAGGTCAAAGCGTTTATGCCTTTACAGAAATTGATCCAGATACTGTACAGATTACCCTCTATTTTGCAACAGAAGCCAGCAGTACAAGTAGCAGTTCCAGTTCATCGTCTGCATCGTCATCAACTTCCGACACCAGCACGTCAAGCTCAAGTACGAGTGAATCAAGCTCAACAGAGGCAGGCTCTAGTCAGTCAGAATAAGGGAAAAGAAGCTAGGAGGATTTCTAGCTTCTCTTTTCATTCCTCTGAGCAAGTGACCGATTTTTTTACTCAAATTAGGAAAATAAGGGTGTGAATCCTGAAAAACAATCGAAAAAAGCAGGCTCTTTTCATGGAATAGACAGATTTCCTACTTAAGATGGAGGGAATTTCTCTAAAATTTGGTAGAATAGAAATAGAATTCCTCTATGAAAGTTTATTATGAAAAAAATACAATTATTTTTAACGATTGAAGCCATTCTGTTAACAATGGCTATGATTGATATTATGGCAACGGACTTTCCGCGATTTGTTGTCTTGCTCTTTCTCTTTGCCATAGGTCTCCGATTTTATCTGGGAAAAGATTGGGGGAACTTCCTCTTAACGAGTACGGCACTTCTCCTCTTTTTCATCATCATGGCCAACCCTTACGTGGTTCTCTCCATCATCTTTGGGGTTGTTTATATGATTCTTAATTACTTTTCTCGTATTGGTAAACGGGAAAACTACCAGTTTGTTCACATTGACCAGAGTCCAAAACGGGTGAAACGAGAACGGATGCGTTGGTTTGGAAACCAAGATTACTTTAACCAAAGCACAACCTATCCTTTTGATGACATCAACATTGTCCGTGTTTTTGGAAATGATGTTATTGATTTAACAGAGGTTGCTCTTGTAGGAACCAACAATGTTATTGTCGTGCGAAAAAGTTTTGGCACAACTCATGTGATTGTGCCTTTGGGCGTTGAGGTTGATTTGTCAGCATCAGCAGTCTATGGACATCTGGACTTCTTGGGTTTAGTTGAATCTGATTTACGAAATGAATCGGTTAAGTTTCAGAGTCATCATTTCTTAAATGCTAATAAGCGTGTCAAGGTCGTAATCAGTGTCTTGTTTGGTGATATCGAGGTGATTCGCCAATGAGAAAATCCACATTTATTTTTATTTTTGTTTATGCAGCCTTGATAGTGCTTATGGTTACCTCCAGTATTTTGTCAATTTTTAAACTGGATTTGTGGTTCATTAGTCAAAACGGGCTACAATTTTATCGCGTTGTTTTAGTGGTTAGTCTATTTAGCTTATCGCTGGCTGTGGTTTTTTTAGTTCTCATCCAGCTGACCTCGCTTAATACAAAATACCAGCTTAATCGTCAGTTGAAACGTATCTTAGCTAATAAAGCGCTGCGACAGCAGGCTGGTGATGAATACAGTCAAGTCTTGCAAACCTTATCAACGAAAATGAAAGACATGACTGAAAATCTACAGAAAATCGAAAATCAGGATTTGGTTACCCGAGAGGTCATTGTTGAGGAAGAGCGCAAGCGAGTAGCACGTGATTTGCATGATACCGTGAGCCAAGAGCTTTTTGCAGCTAGTATGATTTTATCAGGTGTGTCAGGGCAAGTACTGGAGATGGATCGGGAACAATTGGGACAACAACTCGAATTGGTTGCTGGCCTCTTGGATACAGCTCAAAAAGACTTGCGTGTCTTGCTTCTTCACTTAAGGCCCCTTGAACTTGAAGGCAGAACACTGGTAGAAGGCTTGGAATTGGTTTTACAAGAGGTTAAAGATAAGTCGACGATTGAAGTGATGTTTACCCACGATGAGATTGACTTACCAAAAGCTATGGAAGCTCACATTTTTCGAATTGCTCAGGAGTTTATCAATAATACCCTGCGGCATGCTCAAGCTCAGCAATTGGAGGTTTATTTGATACAGACAGATAGTGAACTCCAGATTAGAATGACGGATGATGGTATTGGCTATGATCAGGGGGAAGTGGATGAGGTCAGCTATGGTTTGCAGAATATTAAAGAGCGTGTAGCAGACATGGCAGGAATGCTCAAAGTAACAACTGCCCCTAGAAAAGGGGTTGCTATGGATATTAGAATTCCATTGATAAGGAGAGAACATGGAAGCGATTAAAGTGATTTTGGTTGATGACCACGAAATGGTTCGACTGGGTTTAAAAAGCTATTTGAATTTGCAGATGGATATAAAAGTTATTGCAGAAGCAGGGAATGGGCGTGAAGGTGTTGAAAAGGCTTTGGAATACCGTCCAGATGTTCTCATCATGGACTTAGTTATGCCAGAAATGTCAGGAACTGAAGCAACTTTGGAGATTTTAGATAAGTGGCCTGAGGCGAAAATACTGGTCTTGACCTCCTACTTAGATAATGCAAAAATTTACCCGGTTTTGGAAGCGGGAGCAAAGGGGTATATGCTAAAAACCTCCAGTGCAGATGAAATTTTGCATGCGATCCGTAAGGTTGCTCGTGGGGAATTGGCGATTGAAACGGAAGTGGATAAAAAGGTTCAGGAGTTAAATATTAACCGCCCCTTGCACTCTCAGCTAACCGCGCGTGAAAGAGACATCTTAGCTTTATTGGCTAAGGGATACGATAATCAACGGATTGCAGAAGAGAGTTTTATCTCGCTTAAAACGGTCAAGACCCATGTTTCCAACATTTTATCCAAATTGAATGTTTCCGATCGGACTCAGGCAGTGGTGTATGCCTTTCAACATGGTTTGGTAGAAAGTAGTGAGAAGCAATAAGAGAGCAGTTCTCTTTCTGGGTGTTCCCCTATTTGAAGTAAGCTAGTCTGACTAGTATTGAGACAGATAGATGGAACATTCATTTGGTTGACTGATGTGAAAGACAGAACAGATAGGAGACATTACAGGAAAAACAACTTTAGACTAAGAAGTAGGTTAGCTGTTAATGGGGTTCAAAGCCTTTCTCAGAAGGAAGTCTAATTGCCTAGAAAAAAGAGTTGTTATTCCAGTTTTTCCACCCCCAAACTAAGGATAAATGATATAATTAGCTTAGTATGACAAGGTAAAGGGGTTTAAAAAGGAGCATGATGGACGCAAAAACAAAATACAAAGCCAAGAAAATCAAGGCGGTTTTCTTTGACATTGATGATACCCTCCGAGTGAAAGACACGGGCTATATGCCAGAGTCCATTCGATATATTTTCAAATCACTTAAAGAAAAAGGAATTGTCACTGGTATTGCATCTGGTCGGGCACGGTATGGTGTTCCCGAAGAAGTATTGGAACTTGAGGCTGACTACTGCATTAAGCTCAATGGCGCTTATGTTAAGGATAAGGAGAAAAACATCATTTTCCAACGTCCTATCCCAGCTGAATTGGTGGAAATCTATAAATCTTGGGCAGATCAAGTAGGGATTCATTATGGCATGGCTGGTCGTTATGAGGCGGTTCTGTCTCATCGCAACGACTTAATCAGCAAAGCCATTGACAATATCTACCCTTCCTTAGCTGTAAACCCGGACTTTAACCAAGATCAGGACATTTACCAAATGTGGACCTTTGAAGAACAAGGTGATGCTCTTCAGTTACCCGAAGAGTTAAGAGAAGACTTGCGATTAGTACGCTGGCATGACAATTCGTCAGATGTGATATTTAATGGAACATCTAAAGCGCTCGGAGTATCCAAACTGGTTGAGCATCTCGGATTACAAGCTGAAAATGTTCTTGTTTTTGGAGATCAGTTAAATGATTTAGAACTTTTTGATTATGCTGGCATTAGTATTGCGATGGGGGTATCTCACCCAGAACTACAAAAGAAAGCTGATTTTATCACAAAAACAGTAGAAGAAGATGGCATTTTATATGCTTTAGAGGAACTAGGTATGATTGAGAAACAAGTATATTTACCACAAAATGATATAGAAAATTACAAAGGAACACTGGCTAATATTAAGACTAATCAAGGAAATCTAAGGGTTAAACTCTTTCCTGATTACGCTCCAAAAGCCGTGAAGAACTTTATTGCTTTAGCAAAAGATGGCTATTATGATGGGGTTATCTTCCACAGAGTCATCAAAGATTTTATGGTTCAAGGTGGGGATCCAACTGGAACAGGACGAGGTGGTGAGTCTATCTATGGTGAGAGTTTTGAAGATGAGTTCTCAGAAGAACTGTATAATATTCGTGGCGCTCTTTCTATGGCGAATGCAGGACCAAACACGAACGGTAGTCAATTCTTTATTGTCCAAAACAAGACTTTGGGCTACTCTCTCAAAGAGTTGGTTCGTGGAGGGTGGCCTCAAGAGATTGCTGCCATTTATGCCAAAGAAGGGGGAACGCCTCATTTAGACCGTCGTCATACGGTTTTTGGTCAACTTGCTGATGCTGCTTCCTTTGATGTTTTGGATGAAATCGCCAATGTAAAAACAGACTTTTCAGACAAACCTGTGGATTCCGTTGTGATTGAAACGATTGAGGTCATTGACGAATGAAAATAGGAGACAAACTCAAAGGTCATGTCACAGGAATCCAGTCCTATGGTGCCTTTATTACTCTAGAAAATGGAACAACAGGTCTTGTTCATATTTCAGAAATCAGAACAGGCTACATCAGTAGTATTGATCAGATTTTAGCCATGGGTCAAGAGGTTGAGGTCCAAGTTATTGAAGTGGATGAATTTTCTGGTAAGCTTAGTCTGTCCATGAGGAGTCTGGAAGAAGAAAAGCGAAGGGCTGTTCGGAAAAAAAGATTTACCAGTAATAAACAGAAAATAGGCTTTGCTCCTCTTAAGGATGCCTTGCCTCATTGGACCGCAGAAACGCTGAAACTCTTGAGGGAAGAAGAAAGAAGCTAGGGCAAAAAATAGTTATGAGAACTAGAAGCTCAGCTCAAACAAGTCACGAGGCTAAAGAGATGCTAGGAAATGTTCAAACAAGAACGCCTAAGCGTTATCTCGACTTGAAAAAGTAAGAAAG
>DIXV01000138.1:14576-21562 GCA_002436115.1 Streptococcus sp. UBA6071
GGTTATCGGTTTTTTATTGAGCAGTTCTGACTGTATCTTGGTCAGAAATCAATCAAATTCATAAAGAGCGGTTGACAAGTAACGTTCACCGTTGTCTGGAGTGATGGCCAATACTTTTTTTCCTGCTCCTAGTTCTTTTGCGACTTGAATAGCAGCATAGACTGCAGCCGCTGAGGAAATACCAAGTAGGAAGCCTTCTTGACCTCCAATGACACGTCCTGTTGCAATGGCATCATCAGAAGATACTCGGACAATCCCATCATAAGAATGCGTATCCAATGTTTCAGGAATAAAGCCTGCGGAGATGCCTTGGATTTTATGTGGTCCAGGCTTTTCACCAGATAAAACAGCAGACTCATTTGCCTCTACAGCATAGATTTTAATCTCAGGGTTAGCCTTTTTCAAGACACGAGAAACCCCTGTTATTGTCCCGCCTGTTCCTACACCAGAGACAAAGGCATCAAGTCCAGTTTCACCAAAAGCCTCTAAAATTTCAGGGCCAGTCGTTGCTTCATGAATGTCAGGGTTGGCTTGATTGATGAACTGTTGAGGGACAAAGGCCTTCTTATCAGCAGCGATTTCTTGAGCTTTAGCAATGGCTCCCTTCATCCCTTCAGAACCAGGTGTCAAGACAAGCTCGGCTCCGTAGGCTTGGATAATTTTACGACGCTCGATAGACATGGTGTCAGGCATGACAATGATAACTTTATATCCCAAAGCAGCGCCTACAAACGAGAGACCGATACCGGTATTTCCAGAGGTGGGTTCCACGATAGTATCTCCAGGCTTAAGAACGCCTCGTGCTTCAGCATCTTTGATCATATTGAGAGCGATACGATCTTTGACGGACGATCCAGGATTAAAGGCTTCCAATTTAACATAGACATCTGCAGCTCCATCAGGAACGATACGATTTAATTTAACAATGGGTGTTTTCCCCACCAATTCTGTAATATTTTGATATAAGACCATGATGCTTACCTCATTCATTTTGATATGATATTAAGTATAGAGCTTTTTGTGCGGTTTGTAAAATATAAAAAAGCTATCAACTTGATAGCTTTTTTATATCAAAGGAACTTCAACAGCGCGTATATCTGACAGCTCAAAACGTGCCTTACCATGAAAAAATTCTGTTAGTGAGCTTACGATTGCGGAAGTTTCCGTCTGATCTACAAAAACTTCCGTCTGGACATCCGTTGAAAAGAGGGTCCCGTTTTCTACTAACTGGTAACGGTTTAAGAAAGCCCCTAGATCTTGATATTGAGCATAGGAGAGAGTCAAGTGAATGCCTTGTTGTTCCTTAACGTCAACTCGACCAATTGCTTCAACCGCATGAGAAACATTTCCTGAATAGGCACGGATGAGTCCACCAGAACCGAGTTTAATTCCTCCGAAATAACGTGTAACAACGGCAACGACATTGGTTAAATGTAACTTTTCGAGACAGGCTAACATGGGAACACCTGCTGTTCCGCTAGGTTCACCATCATCACTGCTTCGCTTGATTTGACTGCGCTCTCCTAGGATAAAGGCAGAGCAGTTATGGTTAGCTTTGTGATGCTTTTTTTTGATGTCTTGGATAAAATCTCTAGCCTCATCCTCCGTCCGAATACGTTTCAAATGGCAGATAAAGCGGGACTTTTTAATATCTTCCTCAAAGCGTCCTTCACTGGCAATGGTTATATAATTCATAGCACTAGTTTATCAAGATTTCTCCTTTTTTTCAAAAATTTCCGAATAAAAAGGTATGGAAGATTTGAAAGATTATCATGGCCGCTTGTTTGTCCAGTCCAGATTATCCCCAGATGTGCAACGTCAAGCGGAGACCTTGCCCACCATGCGTGAGGAAAAAGACGGTCTTTTTTGCAACCGATGTGCTAGCCCGATTGATAAAAGGAAATCTGCTCTCCCTATTGGGGGTTTTTATTGCCGAACTTGTTTACTGTTAGGACGAGTGAGGAGTGACCAAGCACTCTATTACTTTCCTCAGCAAGCCTTTGACATGCCTGTCTCTCTTTTGTGGGAGGGGCAGTTGACACCTTTTCAGGCAGCTATTTCTAAAGACCTCTGTTTAGCGGTTGAAAAAGGTAGAGATAGTTTGGTTCACGCTGTAACAGGTGCTGGGAAAACGGAGATGATTTATCAGGTTCTTATCAAACACCTCACAAAAGGGCACTCGGTGTGCATTGCAAGTCCTCGTATTGATGTCTGCATAGAACTCCATAAGCGATTGGCAAAGGATTTTTCCTGTCCGATTGCTCTCTTACATGGTCAAGGGGAGGCCTATTTTCGAACCCCTCTAGTGATTGCAACGACTCATCAACTGTTAACCTTTTATCAGGCGTTTGATTTGTTAATTGTTGATGAAGTTGACGCCTTTCCTTTTGTGGATAATGCCATGCTTTACCAAGCGGTGAAAAATTGCTTAAAGCCAAGAGGGAGAAAAATTTTCTTAACTGCAACGACAACAGACGAACTGGATAGACAGGTTCAGAGAAAAGAGTTAGACTTACTGCGTTTACCAAGGCGTTTTCACGAAAACCCCTTAGTCCTACCTCAAAAAATCTGGCTAAGCGATCTTATTAAGAAAGTGAAGAGGGGCAAACTTCCGAGAAGGCTCAAGCACTATATTAAGAAGCAACGCGAGACTGGCTATCCTCTCTTAATCTTTATGCCAGAAATTGCAATGGGACAGGTTTTTTCGACAGTATTACAAGCTGTTTTTCCTGAAGAAAAAGTGGCCTTCGTCTCTAGCCAGACTGAAAATCGACTGCAACTGGTCACTGCTTTTCGAGATAGGGAGATTAGTATTTTAGTATCAACCACGATTTTGGAACGAGGCGTCACTTTTCCCTTTGTAGATGTCTTTGTTTTGGAATCCAATCATCGCCTCTATACAAAATCAAGTCTTATCCAAATTGGAGGGAGGGTTGGAAGGAGTTTAGAACGTCCAACAGGGCTACTTTATTTCTTTCAAGATGGTACTAATAAAGCGATTGAAACAGCAATTGCTGAAATCAAATTGATGAATAAGGAGAGTGGCCTATGTCATCGTGTCTGATTTGCCAAGAAAATAGTCAGATGGAATTATCGTTTAAAGACCTCTTCCTTTTGAAGAAGGAAGAAGACGATCTTTGTTCAAGCTGCCATGCTTCATTTGAGCAAATCTCTCAGAACCACTGCCCTAAGTGCTTTAAAAGTGGATGGGATAAAGTCTGTCAAGACTGCCAGCACTGGCTGAGAAATGGTTTTGAAGTTCAACATTCGAGTCTTTATAAGTATAATCAAGCGATGAAAGATTATTTTAGCCAATATAAGTTTCAAGGCGACTATTACCTGCGATTTGCATTTGCTAAGCTTATCAAAAGGGAATTAAAGAGTTATGAAAAAACACATCAGCTAATCCCCATCCCCATTAGCCAGAACCGTCTCTCTAAAAGAGGTTTTAATCAAGTGACTGGATTTTTAGAGGCTGCGGGGATTTCGTATCATAACCTATTAGAAAAAGAAGAGACCCGTGAGCAGACTAGTAAGACCAGAAGTGAACGCCTGAAAATGCAGCAAGCTTTTTCAATTAAGAACCAAGCCGATTTAGCAAGCAAGGTTCTCCTAATAGACGATGTTTACACGACAGGTACGACCCTACAATTGGCAAAAATCTGCCTTCAAACCGCAGGCGTCAGAGAAATTCAAACATTCTCACTTGCAAGATAAGTAAAACCATTGCAAGAAGCGTAGGAAAATGGTATAATATTAACGTATAAATCGCTAAGGCGTTAGAAAAGAGGAACTTATATGATTAAGTACAATATTCGCGGTGAAAACCTTGAAGTGACAGAAGCTATTCGTGACTATGCTGAGTTGAAGTTGGGTAAGGTTGAGAAATATTTTAGCTCTGACGTGGAATTGAACGTTAAGGTGAATTTGAAAGTTTATCGTGAAAGAACAGCCAAAGTAGAAGTGACTATCCCACTTGGACAAGTGACCCTTCGGGCTGAAGACGTTTCTCAAGATATGTATGGGTCTATTGACTTGGTTGTGGATAAGATTGAACGACAGATTCGCAAAAATAAGACCAAAATTGAAAAACGCCATCGTGAGAAAAAAGCAACGGGGAAACTCTTCACAGAAGCTTTAGTCGAAGAGAAGGGAACAGATGTAAAGGTTGTTCGGACCAAGCAAGTGGATCTAAAACCAATGAGTTTGGATGAGGCTCTCCTTCAGATGGAATTGGTGGGACATGACTTCTTTATCTATACAGATGTGGACACCAATGCAACACACGTTATTTATAAACGAGAAGATGGCGATGTCGGTCTTCTTGAAGCCAAATAAGTCTCTGTTCTCCTAAAGTTATTTTTTAGGGAACTCCTTCAAGAGACGAGGAACTTAGCAGCGTTTTAACACCCTTGCTAAGTTCCTCGCCTTGGTCTTGGAGGCCTCAGTTGTCAAGAGAAGTTCTAAAAAATAAAGAAAGAGTATTGACAAGTCCTCTTATAACTGGTAGAATAGATTTTGTTGTAGCGGGGATGGCGGAATTGGCAGACGCGCAGGACTAAGGATCCTGTGACCGCTTTAGGTCGTGAGGGTTCAAGTCCCTCTCTCCGCAAAGAAAGAGTTGAGCGTTTTCTCAGCTCTTTTTGTATGCCGTATTTACAGAGCCAGCGAAAAGCTAACACTCCTTATAAATAAGGGCGCATCCTATTTATCCAGTTCAGAATCAGTCATATTGCCACGGTTTGGTTAGTTGTAAATGTGCTTTGATAAGACAAACTGGTCTACTAAAGTAAGGAACTTGCACGGCAAATGAAATAGATAAGCAACTAACTCGGACTCTTTCTTTTCTAAACTCATTAAGAAAAGGGATGCTGTCGGAGAGATTTATTTTTACAAATGTAAGAGGTGACAGATTATTTGAAGGCAAAAGCTTTCAAAAAACTAAAAGGCTTTCAAGAAAACAGATAAACTTTCTAGGAAAGACTGGTAATTTCTTTCTAAACGTGATAAAATTATCAATGTAAATGGTTTTTACTCAAAAAATAAATAGGAGGCCTGATAAATGGCAATCGTTTCAGCAGAAAAATTTATCCAAGCAGCTCGTGAAAACGGCTATGCTGTGGGTGGATTCAATACAAACAACCTTGAGTGGACACAAGCTATCTTGCGTGCCGCAGAGGCTAAGAAAGCTCCAGTTCTTATCCAAACATCAATGGGAGCAGCTAAGTACATGGGTGGTTACCAAGTTGCCCGCAACTTGATTGCGAACTTGGTTGACTCTATGGGTATTACGGTACCAGTTGCAATTCACCTTGACCATGGTCACTACGAAGATGCTTTGGCATGTATCGATGCTGGCTACACGTCAATCATGTTTGATGGTTCACACCTTTCAATCGAGGAAAACCTTGAAAAAGCTAAGGAAGTTGTTGCTTTGGCTCACGCAAAAGGTATCTCAGTTGAAGCTGAAGTTGGTACAATAGGTGGCGAAGAAGATGGTATCGTTGGTAAGGGTGAACTTGCACCGATTGAAGATGCCGTTGCAATGGTTGAAACTGGCATTGACTTCTTGGCAGCAGGTATTGGTAATATTCACGGTCCATACCCAGCAAATTGGGAAGGTCTTGACCTTGACCACTTGAAGAAGTTGACAGATGCTCTTCCAGGTTTCCCAATCGTCTTGCATGGTGGTTCAGGTATTCCAGATGACCAAATTAAAGAAGCTATCCGCCTAGGTGTTGCGAAAGTCAACGTGAACACTGAAGGACAAATCGCTTTTGCCAACGCAACTCGTGAGTTTGCGCGTGCGTACGATGCTAACGAAGCAGAATACGATGCTAAGAAACTCTTTGACCCACGTAAATTCTTGGCTCCAGGTGTTAAGGCTGTTCAAGTTGCAGTGGAAGAACGCATTGATGTCTTTGGTTCAGCAAACAAAGCTTAAAGCTTATACTATAATAGAAAATGACTCTCTGTAAGAGGGTCTTTTCTTTTCGGTGAAGAAGAAAAGGGACAGGTCGTCTCTGCTATTTCTCTCCTCGAAATAGCATAAGTGATTGGGGAAGGGCACCAGCAGAAATTGTCGGATTTTACGGGTATATGGTATAATAGACTTAGTTTATTAAAAGGAAGAGTCATGAAAACGCTAAATAAAATATTAACAGCCGATTTTGGGTTGCACTTTGAAGATTTATCTTTGCTGGAGACAGCTTTTACGCATACGTCGTTTGCCAACGAGCATCGCCTCCTAAAAATTTCACACAATGAACGCCTGGAATTTTTAGGAGACGCTGTTCTTCAGCTTATTATTTCACGCTACCTTTATGAAAAATATCCCGACAGACCAGAAGGTGACATGTCTAAACTCCGTTCAACCTTTGTTCGTGAGGAGAGTCTGGCGGGCTTTTCGCGTACCTGTGGTTTTGATCGCTACATTAAGTTGGGCAAGGGAGAAGAAAAGTCTGGCGGTCGTAAGCGAGACACGATTTTAGGGGATGTTTTTGAAGCTTTTCTAGGAGCTTTGCTTTTAGATAGTGGTATTGAGGCAGTTGAACGATTTATCTATCAGGTCATGATTCCGCAGTTGGAACAAGGTAAATTTGAGAAAGTCGTGGACTATAAGACCAAACTTCAAGAATTTTTGCAAATCAATGGTGAAATTGACATTGACTATCAAGTCATCGCCGAGTCAGGCCCAGCTCATGATAAGCGATTCGAAGTCGTGGTTAAGGTGGCAGGCAAGATTAAAGGGAAAGGTCACGGCCGTTCCAAAAAACTAGCCGAGCAGGCGGCTGCCAAAAATGCAGTAGAGGCAGGGGAGATATGTATTTAAAAGAAATTCAAATGCAGGGCTTTAAATCCTTTGCAGATAAAACCAGGATTGTCTTTGATCAAGGTGTCACTGCTGTGGTGGGGCCAAACGGCTCAGGGAAATCAAATATTACCGAAAGTTTGCGATGGGCATTGGGAGAATCATCAGCAAAAAG
>DIXV01000138.1:21785-27049 GCA_002436115.1 Streptococcus sp. UBA6071
CGCTTAATTATGCATCTGTAACGGTTGTCTTAGACAATACTGACCAGTTTATCAAAGACAGGCAGCCTGAGATTAAAGTGGAACGTCAGATTTACAGAAATGGTGATAGCGACTATTTAATTGACGGCAAAAAGGTTCGTTTACGAGACATTCATGACTTGTTTATGGATACTGGTCTTGGCAGAGACTCATTCTCAATCATTTCACAGGGCAGAGTTGAAGCGATTTTTAATTCGAAACCAGAAGAACGTCGTGCCATTTTTGAAGAAGCGGCAGGCGTACTCAAGTACAAGACGCGCAAAAAAGAAACAGAGAGTAAGCTTAACCAGACCCAAGGAAACCTGGATCGTCTGGAGGACATTATCCATGAGTTAGACAACCAGTTGACCCCTTTGATTAAGCAGGCAGAGGTTGCCAAAAAATTTCTGACTCTGGATGAGAAACGCAAGGAGTCTTATCTTGATGTCTTAGTCGCACAGATTAAGGCAGGGAAGGCTGACTTGACCAATCAAGAAGAGAAGGTAAAAGAGGTCAAAGCAGACTTAACTACCTACTATGCCCATCGGGAACAGATGGAAACTGAGAATCAGACCTTGAAAAAGCAACGCCATAACATTCAGGCAGAAAGCGAACGTTTGCAGGAAGAAGTGGTAAGTCTCACTCAGATGATTTCGGACTTAGAAGGTAAGATTGCACTTTATGATTTAGAGGCTAACCAGAAAGCAGCCAGTAAAGCTGAAGCGCAAGGACGGTTAGAAACCTTAGAAAGACGACAAAAAGAGGTTGAAGAAGAGCTCCTTGGAAAAGCTTCGGCTCAGGAAGAAATGCAGGGAGACTTGACAGTCGTTCAGGCTAAGATTGTAGACTTGACTGCTGAAATCGCTAATTATTCTGAAAATCCCGATAAGGTGATTGAAGGGTTGAGAGATTCATATGTCAAGCTCATGCAAGATGAAGTAGCCAAATCTAATCAAGTCACCGCTCTGGAAGGTCAGATTGATACCTTGACTCAGGCGTCAGAAAGTCAAGCCGCAGAGGTTGCCAAACTCAATCAAGACTTAGTCCTTGCTAAAGAAGAGGCTAGGAAAGGACAAGAAGCCTTAGAAGAGGCGCAAAATTCAGTTCGTGATTTATTGACAGACTACCAGAAAGCGTCTAACAAGTATCAAGTATTGGAAAAGGATTATCAGGACCAACGCGAAAACATGTTTGCACTCATGGATGATGTCAAAGCGAAAACAGCTCGTCGTCAGAGTTTGGAAAACATTCTTAAAAATCATACGCATTTTTATGCTGGGGTAAGAAGTGTCCTGCAAGAGGCTGGGAAACTAGGTGGCATCCTTGGAGCAGTCAGTGACCATCTCAATTTTAACCCAACTTATCAGACAGCCCTTGAAGTCGCTCTAGGAGCTGCTAGTCAACATATTATCGTGGAGGATGAGAAGGCGGCGACAAGAGCCATCGCTTTTCTTAAAAAAAATCGTCAGGGCAGGGCCACCTTTTTACCGTTGACGACCATTAAACCCCGTCAGTTATCGGCACATCACCTCACCAACTTACAAGAGCAGAGAGGTTTTCTTGGTGTGGCTGTAGACTTGGTCAGCTTTCCTTCTGATGTCAGTCCGATTTTTCAAAACCTTTTAGGATTAACGGCTGTTTTTGAAACGCTTGAGCAAGCAAATCAAGCAGCTCGTCAAACTCGTTTTCAGGTAAGATTGGTAACGCTTGACGGTTCAGAAATCCGTCCCGGCGGATCTTATGCTGGTGGTGCCAACCGAAACAATAACAGTAGCTTTATCAAGCCCGAGTTAGATAGCCTTATCAAAGAAGTGACCGAACTTGAAGAACAGCTTCAAAAGGTGGAAAAAAAGGTTGCCAATCAAAAGGATCAGTTGCTTGACCAACAGGAACGTTTGTCTGAATTGAAAGAAAAAGGAGAACAAGCCCGATTGGCTGAGCAGAAATCAGCGCTGTACTATCAGACTTTAGCCAGTCGCCTATCTGATCTAACAGCACTTGCTTCTGGTCAGGCTGATACCGATGCCTTAATAGATATAAAAGACTTAGAAAAGCAATTAATGACCTTGAAGGCCTCACTAACACAACTTGATCAAGACAAAAAGGCGCTTAATCAGCAAATTAATCAAGTTAAAGACAACAAGGATGCAATTGAGTCTCATCTAAAGGGCCTCAATCAAGCGTTGTCAGATGCCAAGCTTCGTGAGAATCAGCTATCAAGCGAGTACGGTTTTTCTCAAACAGAAAAAGAGCGGTTAGAGACAGAAGCCCGTCGTTTAAAAGAGGAAATTTCAGGACTTGAAGGCTTAATGTCTGACAAGATGAGTCAAATCAGTCCTAAGGATAAGGAACAGTATGAGTCTCAATTGGAAAAAGGGAAATCTAGAAAAGATAGCCTCACCCAGAAGCAGATTCGTCTGAAATTTGAGCTAGAAGATTTGGAAGCTCAATCAGAGGATTTGGCCGAGCGAATGGCTCAAGCAAGGACAAAGAATGATGACTTGATTCGCCGTCAAACAAAGCTAGAAGCTACTATCGAACACTTATCGGAAGCCTTACACCATTTGCTTGCAAATTTGGCTGAACATTTTCAGCTGAGCTTTGAAGCAGCAGAAGCTCAATCTAAGCCTATCGAACACTTATCGGAGGCTGAGCAGTCACTCAAACAGTTGGAAAGTCACATTAGACGACTGGGTCCTGTTAACTTGGAAGCCATCGCTCAATTCGAAGAGGTCAGCCAACGTCTGGACTTTCTAAATAGCCAAAAGGAAGACCTTTTGTCAGCTAAAAACTTACTGTTAGAGACTATTCAAGGTATGGATAATGAGGTTAAAGAGCGTTTCCAAGAGACGTTTGAAGCGATTCGGGTATCCTTCCAACAAACCTTTAAGCAGATGTTTGGAGGAGGCTCAGCAGACTTGATTTTGACAGAAACAGATTTGCTGACAGCTGGAATTGAGATTTCTGCTCAACCACCAGGTAAGAAAATCCAATCCTTGAACCTCATGTCAGGAGGCGAGAAAGCTCTCTCGGCCTTAGCCTTACTCTTTGCTATCATCCGTGTCAAAACGATTCCTTTCGTTATCTTAGATGAGGTTGAGGCTGCACTAGACGAAGCGAATGTGAAGCGGTTTGGAGATTACCTTAACCGTTTTGACAAATCCAGTCAGTTTATTGTTGTGACGCACCGCAAAGGAACAATGGCAGCAGCAGATGCAATGTATGGTGTTACCATGCAAGAGTCAGGTGTGTCGAAGATTGTTTCGGTTAAATTAAAGGACTTAGAAAGAGAAGAAAAGTAATGGCAGCAATAAAACTAATTGCAACCGATATGGATGGCACCTTTCTTGACGAGAAAGGAAACTATGACCGGCAACGTTTTCGTAACCTATTAACGAGATTACAGCAAAAAGGGATCCACTTTGTAGTTGCCAGTGGTCGCTCGTATTTGGCGTTAGAGAAGCTCATGTTTGATTTCCGAGAGGAAGTAATTTTTGTCGCAGAAAATGGCTCCTTGGTCATGGAAAGAGACCAAGTTCACTATCAATCCCTCATGCCTCAAGAGCTTTATCTTAAGGTTATCCATGAACTTAGTACAGGACCCTTTGGCTCTCACCAAAAATTTCTGCTCTCAGGTAAAAGAGGAGCCTATGTTTTAGAAAGTAGTCTACCAGCCTATGTTGATCGGATGAATCAGTACTACGAGCAGGTTCAGTCAGTAGCTCATTTTAAGCAGGTAGAAGATGATATTTTCAAGATTACAGCCGATGTGGAGGAACACCATATTTTAGAAGGAACTACTTGGTTGACTGAAAAGCTACCTGAGATCACAGCAGTGACGACTGGTTTTGAATCCATTGATGTGATCCAAAACCATGTAGACAAAAGTAAGGGCTTAGAAGGTTTGTGTCACAGATTGAATATCAAACCAGAAGAAGTCGTAGCTTTTGGCGATAATCTTAATGATTTCGGAATGCTAGAATATGCAGGCCTATCTATTGCAACAGCTAATGCACGCAAGGAGATTAAACAGCTAGCGGATCTGGTAATCGGCCCTTGTTCAGACGCCTCAGTTTTAAATTATTTGGAGGAAACGATATGACCCAGGTAAAATTATTGGCCTTAGATTTAGATGGCACCTTACTCAATTCAAAGAAGCTGATTTCCAAGGCGAATAAACAGGCTCTGGCAGAAGCGCGTCAAAGGGGGGTGAAGGTTGTCTTGACAACTGGTCGTCCCTTGGCTGCCATTAGGGACTTTTTGGAAGAATTGGATTTGATTCGAGAAGATGATTATGCCATTACTTTCAATGGGGGGCTTATTCAACGAAATACAGGTCAGGTACTCTCTAAAACGGTTTTTGGCTATGAGGATGTTAAAAAGGTGTATGGGCTAACACAAACACTAGGAATCTCTTTAGATTTGATTGATGATGGAGATGTTTATGCTCTCCATTCTCCAGTTAGTAGCCTTTATCCAACTTGTAATGCCATGCTTAATCATATTCCAACCGATTTTTCTGATATTTCGCCTGACATGACCTTTAACAAGGGGATTTCCAGTTGTGATGCTCTTTTGTTGGATAAGAGTTTGCCTTCTATTCCTAAGGAGTACCATGATTATTTTGAAATCTTTAAATCTAGGGACATTATTTTAGAGTGGAGTCCCAAAGGAGTTCACAAAGCTAACGGTTTGGCTAAATTAATCCAGCTGATAGGTCTCTCACAAGAGGAAGTGATGGCCTGTGGGGATGAAGCCAACGACTTAAGCATGATTGAATGGGCTGGCCATGGTATTGCCATGGCTAATGCCACAGACGCTATAAAAACAGTCGCAAATCGAGTTAGTCCTTTTAGCAATGATCAAGATGGCGTTGCTTGGGCAATTCAAGAGTACATTTTAAGAAAGGGGTAGTTATGGGGTTATTTGATCGCTTATTTGGCACCACAGACGATAAATTGCAAGAAGATGAGCTGGTGACAGCAGAGGACACCACATCTGAAACCATGCCATCGACGATAACAGAAGAAAAACAAGAGGACGATCTCCGAAAGGACGATTCCCAAGGAATCTCAGTCGACTCTGAGCAGACAACGAGTCCAAAATCTAGTCTAGAGCGTGCTATGGAGATTCTCCAAGACAAGGAAAAACGTGCTGAAGCCGTTCGAGAGGCTCAGGAGAGACAGGATGACAAGGAAGAGAAAGAGGGCCAAGTATTGGCCACCACTCAGGCAGAACAAAGAGAA
>DIXV01000138.1:27342-34071 GCA_002436115.1 Streptococcus sp. UBA6071
TCTGAAACAACTCAGGAAAAATATGCTCGAACCCTCAAGAAAACGAGGGTCGGTTTTGGAGCTAAATTAAATGCCTTCTTTGCTAATTTCCGTAAAGTAGATGAAGATTTCTTTGAAGAATTAGAAGAAATCCTTATTACCAGTGATGTGGGGGTTCAAGTAGCAACACAGCTAACGGAAGTTCTCCGTCAGGAGGCTAAGTTAGAGAAAGTCAAACGTGGTGAGGATCTCCGTCGATTAGTTATTGAAAAGCTAGTTGATATTTATGAAAAAGACGGGGACTTTGAGGCTGAAAAAGTTGTGCTTCAAGAAGGTTTAACAGTTATCCTTTTTGTTGGTGTCAATGGCGTAGGGAAAACAACCTCTATTGGAAAACTGGCGCATCAGTATAAGCAGGCTGGTAAGTCAGTGATGTTAGTAGCTGCGGATACCTTTAGAGCAGGTGCGGTTGCCCAGTTGGAAGAATGGGCTCGCCGAGTTGCTGTTCCTGTTGTTACCGGTCCAGAGAAATCTGATCCAGCTTCGGTTGTTTTTGATGGTGTCAATAAGGCTCTTGCTGAAAATGTTGATATCCTGATGATTGATACGGCTGGTCGCCTGCAAAACAAGGATAACCTAATGGCTGAGTTGGCGAAAATTGGACGTATCATAAAGCGTGTCCTACCAGAAGCCCCTCATGAGACTCTTCTTGCTCTAGATGCTTCGACAGGTCAAAACGCCCTCAGTCAGGCAAAGGAATTTTCAAAGATTACCCCGCTAACGGGTCTGGTTCTGACCAAGCTTCATGGAACCGCTCGAGGGGGTGTTGTCCTAGCTATCCGTCAAGAACTGGATATCCCTGTCAAATTAATCGGTTTTGGCGAAAAGATGGATGATATCGGTCAATTTAATTCTGAAGACTTTATGAAAGGTCTCCTAGAAGGACTGATTTAAAGGGATTTAGCTGAACAAGGCGTCGGTGTCGCTTACTCGTCTGCCTGAAGAAATGCCCTGAAATGACAAAAAATGCACTGCTGTAAGCCAGGAGTGCATTTTGTTATGGCTAAGACAGTGGCTAAGGTAGGAGAAGCGCTTTGTAATAGGATTGCTATAGTAAATTGGACAAAAAAGCAACTAGTGCACTAGTTGCGTAAGGTAGTCTTTTAAGGGTTGTTTATGAGATAAAGGAGACTTCACTGATTAGAAGGTACGATCAAATGGTGTTTGGTCATCCGCTTCCGTAATTTGTCGAATTACACGACAAGGGTTACCTACAGCAACGGAATTGCTTGGGATATCTTTTGTGACCACACTGCCAGACCCAATGACAACATTGTCTCCTATGGTAACACCAGGCAGGACATTGACCCCTGCTCCGATCCAAACATGATGACCTACTCGGATAGGGTAAGCATATTCCAATCCTTTATTTCGCCGTTTGGTGTCAATCGGGTGTCCCGATGTATGAAAGCCACAGTTGGGAGCGATAAAAACATTGTCCCCAAAACTCACCCCTCCTGCATCAAGGATTACAAGATTATGATTGGCATAAAAGTTCTCTCCTAGCCTTATATTGTAGCCATAATCGCACCAGAAGGGTGATTCAATATGAAAGCTTTTCCCTGTTTGTCCTAAGAGTTTCTGAAGTAAGATACGCCGTTCCCTTATTTTACTAGGACGAAGTGCATTATAATCATAGCAGAGGTCTTTACAGGCTAATCTTTCTTGCTCTAATTCTTGGTCATAGGTTGCATCATAAAGTTTATGTTGCAACATTTTTTCACGTTCGGTCATCCGTTTTTTCTTTCACTCGGTAGTTTAAAGATAAGGCAATGACTAAGGCGTCTTATTCTAAGACGCTATTGCATTCCTTTTGGAAGGGTCTTGCTATTTTCGTTCGTAAGTAGTCTTCTTCTCTTAAGCAGAGCTTGCTTTTTTGAAAGAACTAAACTGTTTTTATTTAAGGGAAGATATCCTAGGACAAGGGTGGAATCCCCTGTCTAATAAGGCCTTTCATACTGGTGAATGAGAGGCTAAGGTAAGTAGAAAAAGGGGATTTCAGCGTCTTACTTGACTTAACGGTTTAGTCAAGCCCCACTATTTGTGGTTAAAGACATCAAGAGTCCCTTACTTTAATAATCCTCTATCACGATACCAGTCATCTGGATGCCAGTGCCAGCTAACACCATGCTTTTCAAGGAGGTCAAAGGCGGCTTGTGGTCCCATTGTTCCAGCAGGATAGGTGTGTAGAGGGACTTGTTGGGATTGCCAGAGTTGAACGATTCGGTCAATTAAGCGCCAACTGGCTTTGACTTCACGCCAGTGGCTAAAATTGATTGAATCCCCATTTAAGGCATCAAAGATGAGTTTTTCATAAGATTCGGGAGAATTAGCAATATTCTCGGCGGAATGACGGAATTGAAGATTGACTGGAGTAATCCTGAAGTCTGTTCCAACTTCTTTACCATTGATATGGAGGGTAAACCCTTCTGTAGGCTGAATGTAAATCGTTAAAACATTGGCTTGAAATGGTTGGCCAAAAATATTTTGGGTTGGTTTAAAGACAATGTTGACCCGAGTTCCTTTTTCGGTCATCCGTTTTCCTGTGCGAAAGAAGAAAGGAACGTCTTTAAAGCGTTCGGTATCAACAAAGAAAGTACCTGCAGCAAAGGTTTCTGTCTGAGAATTTTCTGCAATGTTGGGCTCATCCAAGTAGCCGATATAATCGTCTCCATTGAAATGTCCTGAGGTGTATTGGGCGCGGACAAAGTTTTGCTTAAGTTCTTCCTCATCTTGTAGACGAAGGCTTTCAAAGACCTTGATTTTTTCTGATCGAATGTCGGCCTCTTGAAAAGAGGCTGGCTTATCCATCGCTAAGACAGAGAGGAGTTGAAGGGCATGGTTTTGCACCATATCTTTAAGAGCCCCCGACTTATCGTAATAGCCAGCCCTATCCTCAACACCGATACTTTCAGAGAAAGTGATTTGGACGTTGTCAATATAATCCCGACTCCACATCTGCTCAAAGATGGGATTGGCAAAGCGAACAGCAAAAATATTTTGCACCATCTCTTTTCCTAAGTAATGGTCGATGCGGTAAATTTGATCTTCTGAGAATGCTTCAGATAACTCATTATTGAGTTGCTGGGCACTTGCCAAATCAGTTCCAAAAGGTTTTTCAATAATGAGGCGTTCAAAGCCCTTCCCATCAACAATTTTTTCAGATTTGAGATGTTTGGCAATAACCCCAAAAAAATGAGGAGCCATAGACAGAAAGAAAATCTTGTTGTGTCCAGTCTGATATTTGTCAGCCAACTCATCTTGAAGATTTTTAAGGGCTTGGTAATGTGCAGTATCATTGACATCATGGCTTTGATAATAGAAATGGCTAGCAAAATCACTGGCCTGACGTGGGTTATCCACTAAGTCAGCGATAGAGTCAATAACGACCTCTTCAAAGTGACTTTTAGACCAAGGTCTGCGGGCTGTACCGATAACAGCGAAGTTTTCCGCCAAATGTCCAGATTTATAAAATCTAAAAAGCGCAGGATAAAGTTTACGTTTGGCTAAATCGCCACTAGCACCAAAAAAGGTAAAGAGTACTTTTGCTGGCATATGAGTTTCCAATCTAATTCAATAATCTAATCTCGTCCATTTTACCATAAATTGTCAGAAAATTCATAGATTTAACTTGTTTTGACAAAAGAAAGCCTTGCTATGGCCTTACAAACGGGAGAATTGTCTGTAAACTGAACTGAAACTTAAGCCAACTGAGGGTTTTGGAAAGAATTAATAAAACTTTCAGAAAACAGGTATAAACTTGTTGAAGTAAAGCAACAGAGGCAATAGAAGACTAATAAGAGGCCTTAATTTAGTGTTTTAACCTCTGCTGCTTTCTTAACTAGTTCCCCTACCTGTTCTTAAGGAGAAAGTCTCTCTCATGCATCAGAATACTTTATAAGTCACTTGCATAAGGTTTAGGTGATTGTATCAATAGGGCAATCGTATAAGGAGAGGCTTGAGAGAAAGTTATTCCTGATAGATTAAGACAGGGTATTTGCAAATAAAGAGAAAATGAGGTAAATTAATGAAGGTACGGTCACATATAGAAAAAAAGATGACAAAAGGAGAATACATAATGCCAAAAAAATCCAAATACTTTTATTCGACAATGACATTATTGAGCTTGGCAGTTTTGACAGCCTGTTCATCTAATGCCTCTCAAACAGATGGCAGTTCAACATCTGATACAGCGCAAAGTGTTACGACAGCCAATGCGACAACTGCTGAGAATGCCGCAGCGACGATTGATTGGGAGAGTCTTCCAACGACAGAGGTTAGCTTAACGAATGAAGGGTTGACGATTACAGAGGAAGGAACCTATATTTTAACTGGTTCGACGACAGGCGGAGTGACTGTTAAAGCTGATGGGAATGTTCGAATTATATTGGCTGGAGCGACGATTTCAAGCACTAATACCGCTGCTCTTTATGTGGATTCTGCTGAGAATGCGGTTATTGAATTGCAGGAAGGAACGGATAACACGATTAAAGATGCCAGCACACATAGTGATAGCGAGATCGAAGGTGCCCTTCATTCTAAAGCTGATTTGACAGTGACAGGGACGGGTAATCTGACAGTTGAAGGTAATTACCAAGATGCTATTGTTTCAACAGATAACCTGACGATTGTTTCAGGGAAGATCACGGTCAACGCTGCTGACGATGGTATTCGAGGAAAAGATTCTTTAGTTATCCATGGAGGAACCCTTGATGTTACTGCTGCCGGTGATGGTCTTAAGTCGAACAACGACGAAGATACCAGTAAGGGCTATACCCATATCATCGGAGGGACCATCACAGTTAATGCTGGTGATGATGCGATTAAGGCTGAAAGTAGCCTGACGATTGATGGAGGAACGATAACGGTGGCCACTAGTGCAGAGGCTTTGGAAGGAACCAACATCACTATTAATGGTGGAAATCTAGATCTTTATGCAACAGATGACGGTATCAACGCTGCCAGTGATGTAACAGGAGCTGATATCTTTATCAAAGTTACAGGTGGAGATATAAAGGTCGAAGTTGCTCAAGGAGACACAGATGCGATAGATTCTAACGGTGATCTTTACGTCTCAGGAGGAAACTTTAATATCACTGCTCAATCTGCCTTTGATGTTGATGGAACCATTGACTATACTGGAGGAACTGTTGTCGTTAATGGTGAAGAGCAAAGTCAAATTTCATCTAACGGCCCAGGCGGAGGTGCTGGTGGCGCTGCGGGTAGAATTAATTAACAAAAACTGTCGTTTGGTCTTTAGGTATTGACGTCCTAAAAAATGAGAAGGCAATCATTGTTTCAGCATATCTTAATATGGTGTCTGATAACAGTGTTTATACAAGAAAAGCCGATAACCATGAGTTTCAATCTCATAGGCTATCGGCTTTTCATTTTTATAGACGGATGGTCGCAAGACATTTCCAACAGACCAAAGTGTGTCGACAGTAATAGGTTTCATTTGATGCTTGTCAATAAGCTGATACTCCACCGTTTTTTGAGATATGAAGAGTTATCTCATTAACAGGACATTTTTATGTAGAAGTAAGCCAAAATGCACAGGATGTTAAAGTTCATTTGTAGGATAACTGTGACTGTTTTTTAGCAAGAGCTAGATGTTGGCGTTTGCTAAAGAAATGATTAAACAGGAACAAAGCCATTGTCAAGACGGTTGTTACGGATAAGTATTTCACTAAGAGGATTTGTTGACCGATCAGAGGTGTATTTCGGAGTAAACCATAGTTACCACCCGTCAGAAGGTTGGCAACTACAAGGGCCAAATTCATTATCACCGTATAGATAGCAATAGATTTAGGAGAGAGCAATCGACGATCATAGTTTCTAAGTAAATAACAGAGACTATTCACAAAAAGGGCATAGTGACCAACCAGAAAGGTAATTCCTGTAATATGTGGAAAAGAATAAGGGTCTAAAACAGGGTAGCCTAGCGCAAAAATAGAACCACTAATGCCAAGAAGCGCAAAGTATTGCTTTAGGGGGTGTTTATCGGGAAGAAGAAAGAGAGCAAACATAGCTAAACGGCAATGATAAAGGGGAAGGCTGTTTGAGATTGGAATCTGAAAAACGATGTACCATGCGTAAAGACTAATCAGTTGGACAATTTGCAGGCTTTTGAAGATGTGATTGTAAATGGTATTCTTTTGATAGACAATCGTTAACCAAGCCAAGAGGACTAAAAGTAACATCATGATAATGAACCAAAAATGACTAATATCTGGTGGCTGGGTTTGAGTTGTTGTAAGAAAATCTCTGAGTAACATATTTTTCCTTAGGTATTTTTTGATACCTATAGTTTACACAAATCATCAAGTAAATTCAAGTAACTTCTTGAAAAAGTCAGACCAGTCAAGATATTGAGATAGGGAAGAAAGGCTTCATTGCCGCCGTAAACTAAAATAGTTTCAAAAAACCCACATTTAAAGAGGAAAAGAGTTGACAAATGGCTATCGTTATTCTACAATAGTAGTATAAAGAATAAAGGAGTCGCCTTATGAAGAAACTATATAAACTTTTATTACTCATGTTGTCTTTCCTACTAATCATCAGTCTCCTAACATCCTGCGGATTTCAAAGAACTCAGACAGAACGATCGGGGACAAATAGCAGTCTTGTTGACGACGATGACGATGACGATGACGATTGCGACGATGACGATGATGACGATGATGACGA
>DIXV01000138.1:34349-40627 GCA_002436115.1 Streptococcus sp. UBA6071
TGATGACGATGATGACGATGACGACAAGAAGGATGACTAATCGTTCCTTGGGTCACAAAGGCTAGCAAATGATTAAATCAAAGCAAATCATTCTCTAACAAGAAATGGATTTGACTTAAGATGACATAAAAAAGACTTGGAGAATCACTTCCAAGTCTTTATTAGTTAGCTTGATAGGTTAGGATAGGCCTTCTAAGTCCTCTACGACTTCGTCTAATTTCATAGAACGGCTTCCTTTGATGAGGATTTGGTCCTTCGCCTGAAGTTTTGCATTGAGGTCCCTTTTCAACTGATCAAATTGTTCCGTTTCCACATAGTATTTGACTCTTGGGTCTTCCGCTAGATAATCTGCTAAGGTCTTTATATCTGTTCCATAAAGGAAAATAGCATCCAATTCATTTGTTAAGGCATGGTAGAGGTCGGCATGCATTTTAAGAGAATCGGGGCCTAATTCTTTCATATCAGCTAAAAGGACAATTTTTTGACCGCCCGCGTTTCGAGGGATACTGCTAAAGGTCTCCAATATCAGGTGCATAGCTGTTGGATTAGCATTATAAACATCAGAAAGGATATCGGCTCCATTCTTGGCTGTTTTCCATTCGGTACGGTTTCGGCTCAATACCATCTGACTAAGGGCTTCTTTAATCTTTTCTTGGCTGATGCCACAAACGGTTGCAACATAGGCAGCTAGCATAGCATTGGTTGCATTGTATTTGCCTGTCACAGGAAGGGTTAGGGAGAGTTCTAAAAAGTTCGTTTTAAAGCTTAAGCTGTCCTTTGCCTCTACTAAATCCACCAAATAAAGATCAGCTGACTCACCAAAGGTTACAATTTGCTGTTCCGTGGGCAAATAAGGGCTAATGATAGGGTCGTCTGGGACTAACAAAAGGCCTTTACGATCCATTCCATCAGCAATCTGAAGTTTCCCTTGAGCAATTTTGTCTCGTGTGCCGAAGAATTCCAAATGGGCCTCTCCGATTAAGGTTACCACAGCAATGTTTGGCTTTGCAATTTCGGATAACAGTTGAATATCTCCTAAACGGTCTTGTCCCATTTCAAGGACAAGTTTCTCCGTATCCTCAGGCATGTGACAGATAGTGTAGGGTAACCCAATTTCATTATTATAATTCCCTTGGGTCTTATAGGTTTTATAGGTGGTTGCTAGAAGACGGTGAATCATATCTTTTGTTGTAGTTTTGCCGTTTGAGCCTGTCACTGCAATGACGTCTACCTGCATTTTCTCCAGGTAATATTTGGACAATTGCTGAAAAGCGGTCAAACAATCGTCAACTAAGAGATGTGGAGTTTCTAGCGGTTTCTCAGAGAATGTAGCCAGAGCCCCTTTTTTTAAGGCCACTTCAATAAAGTCATGTCCATTGCGATTACCTCTGAGAGGAAGAAATAAATCTCCCGGAGAAATCTTACGGCTATCAAACTCGATATTCTGAAGCTGATAGTCAGGGTAGACCGTCACATCATTTTGGACAACAATATGCCGAGCAATTTCATGTAAGGTTAGTTTCATTTATCGATTCTCTTTCTTGTTTCACTAGCTCAAAATAGAAGAGCTTCTGCCTTTTCATTATATCATAATTAAAAGTGATCTTCCTTTCTTTGCCAAATCTTGCTGTCGCTCTTCTCAAATTTTAAAATAAGTTGCTCGCTTATCTAAGATTTATACTGGAAAAATCAAGAGATTTTGGTATAATAGAAGGGATTTTAAGCAGGAAAGAGGTTCTTATGTTAAAAGCGAACGATGTGGTGCGTGCCTATCATGTGCTCAAGGATGTGGTAGTTCGGACATCGCTAGATTATGACCGATACCTCTCCGAAAAATATGGAGCAAGGATTTATCTAAAAAGAGAAAATGCTCAGAAGGTTCGATCCTTCAAATTACGTGGCGCTTATTTTGCAATCAGTCAACTAAAAAAGGATGAAAGAACCCGTGGGGTTGTTTGTGCATCGGCGGGAAATCATGCTCAAGGCGTTGCCTACACTTGTCATGAAATGAAGATACCTGCGACTGTTTTTATGCCTGTGCCGACCCCTCAACAAAAGATCGGGCAAGTCAAATTTTTTGGTGAGGAGTATGTGACGATCAAACTGGTTGGAGATACTTTCGATGAATCCGCCCAAGCTGCCATGGATTACACAAAAGAAAATGAAATGACCTTCATTGATCCTTTTGATAATGAAGATGTTCAAGCGGGTCAAGGGACCGTTGCTTACGAAATTTTTGAAGATGCTCAGCGAGAAAGTATTGTTTTTGATCAAATTCTGATTCCTGTCGGTGGCGGAGGTTTGATATCTGGGATGTCTACCTATCTTAAGGAGGTGGCTCCTCAGATAAAACTCGTTGGAGTTGAGGCTAAGGGAGCTCGATCTATGGCAGCCGCTTTTGAAGCAGGACACCCCATCAAGCTAGATAGGATTGATAAGTTTGCAGATGGTATTGCGGTGCAAAAGGTTGGTCAGACAACCTTTGAGATTGCGCGAAAAAATGTTGATGACTTAATCGGTGTTGACGAGGGATTAATTTCTGAAACAATCATAGACCTTTACTCTAAGCAAGGAATTGTAGCAGAGCCAGCAGGAGCTGCTTCGATTGCTGCTCTAGAAGTGCTCAAAGATCACATTAAAGGAAAGACTATTTGTTGCATCATTTCTGGAGGAAATAACGATATTAATCGGATGCCTGAAATGGAAGAACGTGCCCTCATTTATGATGGCGTCAAGCATTATTTTATCGTCAATTTTCCGCAAAGGCCAGGTGCCCTAAGAGAATTTGTTAATGATATTTTAGGGCCTAATGATGACATTACTCGATTTGAATACATTAAACGTGCCAATCGTGGAAAAGGACCAGTCCTCATCGGGATTACTCTTGGGGATAAGCGAGACTATCAGGACTTTTTGAAGCGTATGGAAGCTTTTGACCCTACCTTTATCAATCTTCATGGGAATGAGACCCTCTACAACATGTTGGTCTGAAATTCCTTGTTTTTCCTTTATAAAAATATTGAGGTATGTTATAATAGAGGTAGTTGAAACCTTACAAGGAGGGTGTTTTATGGCTTTTTATCTTATTTTATTAATTTTACTGCTTCTAGTCCTAATTCTTTTGGGTTCTGGTCTCTATGTCGTTAAGCAACAGACCGTAGTGATTATTGAGAGATTTGGGAAATACCAGCGAACATCTTCTGCTGGGATCCAGTTTAAAATCCCTTTTGGAATTGACCATATCGCTGCTCGTATCCAACTTCGGATGCTTCAGAGTGAGCTAGTAGTTGAAACCAAGACAAATGATAATGTGTTTGTGACACTCAATATTGCTACTCAATACCGAGTGAATGAGTCTAATGTGACAGACGCTTACTACAAGCTTATGCGACCAGAATCTCAAATAAAATCCTATATCGAAGATGCTTTGCGTTCCTCTGTTCCGAAGCTAACGCTAGATGAACTCTTTGAGAAAAAAGATGAAATCGCTTTGGAAGTCCAACATCAAGTGGCTGAAGAAATGTCAACCTACGGTTATATTATTGTTAAAACATTGATTACCAAGGTTGAACCAGATGCTGAAGTGAAACAATCCATGAATGAAATCAATGCTGCACAACGAAAACGTGTCGCTGCTCAAGAGTTGGCCAATGCAGATAAGATTAAAGTTGTGACGGCTGCAGAAGCTGAAGCAGAAAAAGACCGCCTTCACGGGGTTGGTATTGCTGAGCAACGTAAGGCTATTGTAGATGGTTTATCTGAGTCTATCCAAGAACTCAAAGAGGCCAATGTGAGTCTTTCTGAAGAACAAATCATGTCTATTCTTTTAACCAACCAATATTTGGACACCCTCAATACCTTTGCAGATAAAGGAAATCAAACGATCTTCTTACCAAATAGCCCACAAGGAGCCGAAGATATTCGCACACAGCTATTATCTGCCTTAAAAGCGATGTAGGATAAGATAGAAATAGGGTAAATATTTGCGGAATGATATTATATATGCTATAATTTATTGTAGTCAGGATTATAATAAAGGAGGAATATGGCATGACAAATTATGAAAAGGTTGAAGCAGTTGTCGACTGGGTTCGTGAAAAGAAATTAACTGGATATCGTATTAGTAAAGAGACGAATGCTCGTGAAATGTCAATTATTGCTCTTGCTCAAGGGCGTGCAAAAATTGATAATATCTCATTTGCAACAGCTCTTGGATTGATCGAGTTTTACGATAAAAACCACAAAAAATACGAATCTTAATTTCCCTAGGAATAAAAATAAAAGACTTGAGGTAACCTCAGGTCCTTTATTTTTGTAAAATCAGCTTAAAATCTAGAAAAAGGAAGTAAGCAGCACTTAGAGGGGATTTCTTAGCCTATTTTAAAAACTGAATATGGCTGGTAGAAGAAGTAAGGCCTTAGCTGTTATCAATTTAGTGACACTCGAAAAGGAAGGGAAAGAATAGCAAAGAGATCTTGAAGGACTACCTTAAGATGGGAAATGGAAAAACACCAGAAAGACTTATCTGGTGTTTTCTTTTATAGAGGGGTTTTGCTGGGGGTCCCTGCTTTACGAGGGTATTTATTAGGCGTTTCTTTCTTTTTAACCACCACAGTTATATTACGAGAATCGCCGTTAGGAAGTTGGTAGTCAACTGAACGGTCCAGTTGGCTAAAGAGAATACGGAGAGCTTTTTGGGATTGAGCAAGTTCTTCTTCAATATTGGAAGCTTTCAAGGCAATGAGTCTACCATTCAATTTTAGATAGGGGATGGTGAGTTCACTTAAAACAGGGAGTTTAGCTACTGCGCGTGCTGTAACGACGTCAAATTTCGCACGAAAGGTCGCTTGATGGGCAAAATCTTCTGCTCGCCCATGGTAAAAATGTACCTTTGTAAGGTCTAATTCATTGGCGAGATACTGCAAAAAGTGGATTCGCTTATTTAGGGAGTCAATGATGGTGATTTCGAGATGAGGGAAGAGGATTTTCATAGGAAGACTAGGAAATCCAGCTCCAGCACCAATATCCAAAAGGTGAATGGGCTCATTTTTAATCAGGCCTTGAAAGATTGGTGCTAGTGAATCGTAAAAGTGTTTAAGATAGACCTCATTTTTATCTGTAATAGCTGTCAAGTTGATTTTGGTATTCCACTCAACTAAAATCTGGAAATAACGGTCAAACTGCATTTTTTGTTTTTGAGACAAGGGAAATCCTTGGTTATCTAAGTGGTCATAAAACGTTTGGACTTGCATAAGATACCTTTTTCTTTTGAATTCCTTATATTTTACCATATTTTAACTAATATTTGATATAATAGTCTTATTATATTCAAAGGAGATTAAGAAAATGCCTGTTGTTTTTATTGTACTTATTGTTTTAATTCTTGTCGGGATAGCCGGTTATAACGGCCTAGTGAAATCGCGTATGTATACGGAAGAGGCCTGGAGTCAAATAGATGTTCAGCTCAAGCGCCGAAATGATTTGATTCCTAACTTAATTGAAACTGTTAAGGGTTATGGTCATTATGAGCAAGAGACCCTAGAAAAAGTGACGCAACTCCGAAGCCAAGTGGCGTCTGCAAACTCACCCACGGACAAGATGGAGGCAAGTGATGCCTTAGGTAAGCAATTATCCACCATCATGCTTACGGCAGAAGCCTATCCTGATTTGAAAGCATCCGCTAATTATAGTAAACTGCAAGAAGAGCTAACCAATACAGAAAATAAAATCGCCTATTCGCGTCAGCTCTTTAACTCAACAACAGCAAGCTATAATGCGAAGTTACAGACCTTTCCGACAAATCTTTTTGCGAAGTTTTTCGGCTTCCAACCGAGTTTCTTTCTGACAATCCCAGAGGAAGAAAAGGGTGTGCCAAAGGTTGATTTCGGCTCTCATGGTTTGGGGGACTAAGTCATGCTTTACGACCAAATTTCTGCGAACAAACGTCGAACCCTTGTGCTAATCTTGGTCTTTTTCACCTTGCTTGCTTTGGTTGGTTATGCAGTTGGTTTCCTTTGGTTCCAATCAGGATATGTGGGGACTATTTTTGCTTTAATTATTGGTGTGATTTATGCTGTTTCGATGATTTTCCAGTCTACAGAGGTGGTCATGTCAATGAATCGAGCTAAAGAAGTAACGGTTGAACAGGCACCTGAACTCTATCACATTGTTGAGGATATGGCATTGGTTGCGAAAATCCCTATGCCAAGAGTATTTATTGTAGAGGATCAATCCCTTAATGCGTTTGCAACGGGTTCTAAGCCGGAAAATGCTGCGGT
>DIXV01000138.1:40802-42475 GCA_002436115.1 Streptococcus sp. UBA6071
CCTTAATGCATTTGCAACAGGTTCTAAGCCAGAAAATGCTGCGGTAGCTGCAACAACGGGCCTTTTGGCTGTTATGAGCAGAGAGGAACTTGAAGCAGTTATGGGCCATGAAATTAGCCATATTAGAAATTATGATATTAGGATTTCAACGATTGCAGTTGCGCTTAGCTCTGCTATCACCATGCTAGCCTCTATGGCCAGCCATATGATGTGGTTTGGTGGAGGCCGAAGTCGCAGAAGCGATGATCGCGATGGCGGTGGTGGGATACAGCTCATCATTTTAGCACTATCTCTTCTTGCAATAGTCTTAGCGCCCTTAGCTGCAACCTTGGTCCAATTAGCACTCTCTCGTCAACGTGAATTTTTAGCAGATGCTTCAAGTGTGGAGTTGACCAGAAATCCACAAGGAATGATCAATGCCTTGCTGAAGTTAGAAGCAAGCAAGCCGATGTCTCAGCCGGTAGATAATGCTAGCGCTGCCCTTTACATTAGTAACCCTCTGAAAGAGAATGGCATGCAAAAGCTATTTTACACACATCCCCCCATTTCCGAGCGGGTTAAACGTCTACAGGAGCTCTAGAAGGATGGTTTGAAGGTTTTTGAAACAATTTGGAAGATATTAAGGTTTTTTTAAGAATTGGATTGTAAACTAATAGCAATCCTAAAACTTTTCTTTTTCCCATTATGGGGTCTACGAGAGTAGATAAATCTCCTAAAAACAATTAAAGCACCTGCTTTAATTGTTTTTTTAGGTAAGTCTATTACCGCTAATACTAGCAAGAGAATTGAAAATCTGCTATAATGAAGAGCAAATAAAGAGTGAATAAAAGGTATTGCCAGTAGAAGACCCCATCAGACCTGATTAGGAGATTGGTAAGGTGAATCTTTTAATAGGAAGGGAGAATTGTTTGTTAATTGAACTGATTAAAGGGATTATTTATGGGATTGTTGAAGGGATAACCGAATGGCTTCCCATCTCTTCAACAGGACATTTAATTCTTCTGGAGGAGTGGCTTAAGTTTCAAGAGGGGAATGAATCGTTCGTCAATATGTTTAATGTTGTGATTCAATTGGGAGCGATTTTAGCTGTTGTGGTTATTTATTTTGATCGCCTTAACCCCTTTAAGAAAGAAAAGAGTGCAAAAGAAGTTCGACTAACTTGGCAACTTTGGGTCAAGGTAGCAATTGCTTGTTTTCCTGCAGCCATGATAGGTCTTTTGTTAGATAGTTGGCTTGATAAACACTTCTATAATTTTATCGTAGTGGCCCTTATGTTAATTATTTATGGTGTGGCTTTTATCGCTATTGAGAGCCGTTCAAATGTCCAAGAAAAGGTGGTTAGCCTAACTAAGATGTCTTACAAAACGGCCTTTCAAATTGGGTGGTTTCAGGTGCTGTCACTAATTCCAGGGACTAGCCGATCTGGAGCAACAATTATTGGAGGGATGTTGATGGGAGCTAGTCGACAGGTGGCGACAGAATTCACCTTTTATTTGGGAATTCCTATAATGTTTGGAGCTAGCATCGTCAAGGTTGTCAAGTTTGCTTTGGAAGGTGTCGCCATTTCAATGAGTCAGTTGGTTATTTTAGGAACGTCTACATTGACGGCTTTTCTGGTCTCATTTTTTGTCATTCGTTTTTTGACGGACTATGTGAAAAATCATGATTTTTCT
>DIXV01000138.1:42797-68916 GCA_002436115.1 Streptococcus sp. UBA6071
CCTCGCTCGGAGGCTATTTTCCAACTATTCTTTCTCTTTGTAAAAAAGGGAATTTTCCTGTATAATAAAGAGGACTAGAAGGTGTGAGGTGTACGATGGAAGTTAAGCAAATTAGTGATTCTACCCTTAAGATAACAATCAAAGTAGATGATTTAGAAGAAAGAGGCATGGAATTGGCCGATTTCGTGATGCCTCAAGAAAAGACAGAGGAATTTTTCTATAGCATTTTGGATGAGTTAGATATGCCAGCTCATTTCAAGCAATCTGGCATGCTTTCTTTTCGTGTAACACCCAAACCAGATAAGCTGGATATTTTTGTGACCAAATCGGATATTAGCCAAGAACTGGATTTTGAAGATTTAGCTGAACTGACAGATGATATGGCAGATATGTCACATTTACCACCAGATGAATTTTTCAAAAATTTAGAGAAAACGTTACGAAGCAAGAGTGCTGCGGATGAGAAATCTGTGGCCGCACTGGAATTATTGGAAGAAGAGTTAACAGAAAGTGACCAGTCGTCTGCGGAAGAAGAAATGAGTCGTTACGTCTACTTTACCTTGGTCTTTTCAGACCTAAAAGAAGCGATTGCTTTTTCTAAAACAGTGGATTACGAGGTGGATACTTCTGAACTCTATAAGGTAGAGGGACGCTACTACATGACCCTCCTTTTGGATTTTCTAGACCAAGAGCCGAGCTATGTCAATTTTCTCCATTCAAGGATTCTTGAGCACGCAGATGATACAGGACTGACCAGAGCCATGTTACAAGAGCATGGGAAGATGCTTCTTCGGCCGTCAGCTATTGAGCAATTAAAAAAGGTTAATCATCGATGATTGCATTTGAGCTAAAGTTTATTCTGGTATTTATCGGGAGTTTTCTCATCTCCGTTTTATTAACCCCCTTGGTACGCTTTCTCTCCTTTAAGATTGGTGCTGTTGACTACCCAAACGGGCGTCGCATCAATAAGGTACCCATGCCTTCAGCAGGTGGCCTTGCTATTATTGTAGCCTTTACGGTGGCTTGTCTTATCTTTCTACCACAAATCATAAGGGTCAAAGATATTTTAGGTCGAAATTATATAGATTTTGCGCTACCTGTTGTTTTGAGTGGCCTTGTAATTGGTCTGACAGGCTTGATTGATGATATAAAGGAACTATCGCCTAAATGGAAATTGCTAGGTGAATTGTTAGCGGCATGTTTAATTTATTTCTTTACGGATTTCCATTTTAACGAGTTTAAATTACCTTTTGGTGGCCCTTTTATTGAATTTGACCCGATTTTGTCCTTTATTTTAACGATTCTTTGGATTATAGGTATTATGAACGCCTTTAATCTCATGGATGGGCTAGATGGGTTGGCAGCAGGGGTCTCTATTATTTCTTTGACCACCATGGGGATTGTGTCTTATTTCTTTCTGTTTTCCAGTAATCTGTTTTTAACCATGATGATTTTTGTTTTAGTTGGAGCAATTTTAGGCTTTCTTCCCTACAATTATCATCCAGCTATTATTTATATGGGAGACACAGGTGCCCTATTTATTGGGTTTATGATTGCTGTTTTTTCCTTACAAGGCTTAAAAAATTCGACAGCAGTAGCAGTTGTAACCCCTATGATTATCCTAGGAGTGCCGATCACGGATACCGTAACAGCTATCATTCGGCGAACCTTATCAGGTCAGAAATTCTATGAAGCAGATCGCATGCATTTGCATCATCGTCTTCTATCGCTGGGGTTGACCCACAGAGGAACTGTTCTGGTCATCTATGCCATTTCCTTCCTTTTTTCCAGTATTTCACTATTGTTTAATATCTCTAGTCGTATCGGAGGTGTTTTCCTTATTATTGCTCTGGTTTTTGGGACGTGGTTATTGGCGGAATTGATAGGTATTTTGGGAGAAAATCGAACCCCCATACTCAACCTTTTCCGGTTCATCGGCAATAGCACTTATCGGTCGGAAGTGCTTAAAAAACGCAAACATAAAAGAAAAGAAAAAGAAACAAAAGAAAAGCCTTAAAAGGCTTTTTCTGCTATACTAGATAAGAATGAAATGATTTCAAAAGGAGAGGAGCAGCAGATGTCTGTACTAGAAATTAAAAACTTACATGTCTCTATTGAGGATAAGGAAATTTTAAAAGGAGTTAATTTGACCCTGAAAACAGGGGAAATTGCAGCTATTATGGGGCCAAACGGAACAGGGAAATCAACCTTGTCAGCTGCCATTATGGGAAATCCTAATTTTGAAGTGACAGAAGGTGAAGTCCTTCTTGATGGCACCAATATCCTTGAGTTAGAGGTTGATGAGCGTGCACGCTTGGGACTTTTTCTTGCCATGCAGTATCCATCTGAAATCCCTGGCATTACCAATGCAGAGTTTTTACGTGCAGCTATGAACGCTGGTAAGGAAGAGGAAGATAAAATTTCCGTTAGAGATTTTATTTATAAATTAGATGACAAAATGGAACTCCTTAACATGAAAGAAGAGATGGCTGAACGCTATCTGAATGAAGGGTTTTCGGGTGGAGAAAAAAAGCGCAACGAAATTCTACAACTTCTGATGTTAGAGCCAACGTTTGCCCTGCTTGATGAAATTGACTCCGGTCTTGATATTGATGCTTTAAGGGTTGTCTCAAAAGGAATCAATGCCATGCGTGGGGACGGGTTTGGTGCGATGATCATCACCCACTATCAACGTCTGCTCAACTACATCACGCCAGATGTGGTTCATATTATGATGGAGGGACGAGTTGTTCTCTCAGGTGGTCCTGATTTAGCGATGCGATTGGAAAAGGAAGGCTATGCGAAAATTGCCGAACAATTAGGCGTGCGCTACGAAGAAGAAGAGGTCTAAGTGTTTGCCAAATTTTAAGGAAAGAAGGTCATCTATGTCAAAAGAGACAATTCAACATTTTTCATTGGCTCACGCAGAGCCTGACTGGCTGGCAAATCTGCGTCTTAAAGCCTTTGAAAAAATGGCAGAATTAGAATTACCAAAGATTGAGCGTGTAAAGTTTCACCGATGGCATTTAGGTGATGGCACCTTGACGGAAAATGAAGAGAGTGGAGCAGTTCCTGATTTTACCACTTTAGGAGATAATCCCCAGTTAATACAGTTAGGCACTCAAACGGTCTTAGAACAGATGCCTCTCCACTTAAGCCGTCAAGGGGTGGTGTTCACAGATATCTACTCTGCCATGGAGCTTATTCCTGATTTGATTGAAAAGCACTTTGCCTCTGCTCTTCGCTATGATGAGGACAAATTAGCGGCTTACAATAGCGCCTACTTTAATAGTGCGGTGGTTCTTTATGTGCCAGATAACGTAGAAATTGAAACTCCTATTGAAGGGATCTTTTATCAAGACGGTACCAGCGCTGTTCCTTTTAATAAGCGTGTCCTAATTATTGCAGGCCGCCATTCAAAATTCACTTATTTAGAACGTTTTGAAACACGTCATGCTGGCTCGATAAATGCAACTGCCAATATTGCTGTTGAGGTCATCGCTCAAGCGGGCGCTCAAGTCAGGTTTGCAGGTATTGATCGCTTGGGAGCTAACGTCACCGCTTATATCAGTCGTCGTGGACGTCTTTCAGATGATGCGACTATTGATTGGGCACTCGGGGTGATGAATGAAGGCAATGTGATAGCAGATTTTGATAGTGATTTGTTGGGACGTGGGAGTCGTGCAGATCTCAAAGTTGTTGGCTTATCAAGTGGTCGTCAAGTTCAAGGTATTGACACTCGTGTCACGAATTACGCTCCTAATTCTGTTGCTCATATTTTACAACATGGTGTTATCTTGGAAGGTGGGACCCTAACCTTTAATGGTATTGGTCATATTATTAAGGGAGCTAAGGGGGCAGATGCCCAACAGGAGAGTAGAGTCCTTATGCTGTCTGACAAGGCACGTTCGGATGCGAACCCTATTCTGCTGATTGAAGAGAATGATGTCACAGCTGGGCATGCCGCTTCTATTGGTCAAGTAGATCCAGAAGATATGTATTACCTGATGAGCCGTGGCTTAGATCGTGCGACAGCAGAGCAACTAGTGATTCAAGGGTTCTTGGGAGCCGTTATTACGGAAATCCCAGTCAAAGCTACTCGGGATGACATGATAAATGTGATTAAAGCAAAGCTACAGAAGAGATGAGCCATGACAAAATGTGATAATTTAAAGATTCAACAGGATTTTCCAATTTTGGATCAGGTGATTAACGATGAACGCTTAGTTTACTTGGATAATGCTGCAACAACACAAAAGCCTCAGCCTGTCCTAGATGCAATAAACCAGTATTATCAAACGACCAATGCCAATGTTCATCGTGGGATTCATACCTTAGCAGAGAGAGCGACACGTGATTACGAAGCTGCTCGGGAAAAAGTAAGACGTTTTATAAATGCCAAGTCAACAAAGGAAGTTCTCTTTACGCGTGGGACAACCACAGGTCTTAACTGGGTGGCTAAGTTTGCAGAACAAGTCTTGACCAAGGATGATGAGGTGCTCATCTCCATTATGGAACACCATTCCAATATCATCCCTTGGCAAGAAGCTTGTAAAAAGACAGGTGCTAAACTTGTCTATGTTTCTATCAAGGATGGGCTACTAGACCTTGATGATTTAGATGAAAAGCTAACGCCTAAAACCAAGTTTGTCAGCTTAGCACATGTGTCCAATGTGCTAGGATGTATCAATCCGATTAAGGCCATTGCCCACCGAGCCCACCAGAACGGTGCCTATATGGTGGTAGATGGTGCTCAATCAGCCCCCCATCTAGCGGTTGATGTCCTTGATTTAGACTGCGATTTTTATACCTTCTCTGGGCATAAGATGTTAGCCCCAACAGGGATTGGTGTTCTTTATGGTAAGGAAGAACTGCTTAAGGTCATGCATCCTATCGAATTTGGTGGGGAAATGATTGATTTTGTCTATGAACAGGATGCTTCTTGGAAAGATTTGCCATGGAAGTTTGAAGCAGGAACTCCTAATATTTCAGGAGCCATTGCCTTAGGTGCGGCGATTGATTATCTTGACAATATTGGTATGGATCGTGTTCAATCTCATGGACAAGAACTACTCTCTTATATTCTTCCTAAACTCCAAGCCATAGAAGGTCTGACGGTTTATGGTTCAGATCAATTAGAACAGCGAACAGCTGTCCTTACTTTTAATTTGGAGGGGGTTCACCCCCATGATTTGGCAACAGCTTTGGACTATGAGGGAATCGCTATTCGAGCGGGGCACCATTGTGCTCAGCCCCTTATCAATCATCTGGGAATCTCATCTGCTGCACGTGCGAGCTTTTACCTCTATAACACCAAGGCAGATTGTGAGACATTAATTGATGCTATTGAAAAGACAAAGGAGTTCTTTAATGGCGCTTTCTAAACTGAACCTATTATATAAGGCAGTGGTCACTGACCACTCCAAAAATCCTCGCCACTATGGTAGCTTAGAGGGAGTAGATAAAATAACCCTCAATAACCCAACTTGTGGTGATGTGATTAGCCTCTCTGTTAAAATTGAAGAGGAAAAGATTGCTGAGATTGCTTTTGCGGGTTCAGGATGTAGTATTTCAATGGCATCAGCAAGTATGATGACAGAGGCGGTCCTTGGTAAAACGACTAAAGAGGGGCTTGATTTGGTTGAAGTGTTCTCACAAATGGTTCAAGGACAGGAAGACCCAAACCAGGAAGCACTTGGCGATGCGTCTTTATTAGCTAGTGTATCAAAGTTCCCCCAACGAATTAAGTGTTCGACTTTAGCCTGGCATGCACTCAAGCAAGCCATCGAAAGGAAGAAGGAGAGTTAGCAAAGGCACTCTTTTCTCATGACTAGAGAAGTTAAGGTGACCTATTTATCAAAGGTCTAACCACTAGCTAGGGTAACAATTGACTACAGAAAAATTGGTATTCTAGGGTCTTGCAAGCAAAAGAAGTCAGCAATGTAATAGAGGGAAACTGACTGGTGCCTCTAATCAATGCGTTCTTGAAAACATCCCAGAATCGACGAGAGAAAAACTCTCGTCAAGATTAAGATAATGAGTATAAGGAAAGGAATCTTATGTCTGAAACAAATGATATTGTATCCCCAAAACCGATTGATCTTGGTGAATACAAGTTTGGTTTTCACGATGATGTCACACCTCTCATCACAACAGGTAAGGGCCTGACAGAAGATGTGGTTCGTGAATTATCTGCTGCCAAAGATGAACCCAAATGGATGCTAGACTTCCGTCTCAAATCCCTCGCCACTTTTAATAAAATGCCTATGCAGGACTGGGGACCGGATTTGTCTGACATTAATTTTGATGATATTATCTACTATCAAAAAGCATCGGATAAGCCCGCTCGCTCCTGGGAAGATGTTCCGGAAAAAATCAAGGAAACCTTTGAACGAATAGGTATTCCTGAAGCGGAGCGTGCGTATTTGGCGGGAGCTTCTGCCCAATACGAATCAGAAGTTGTTTACCATAACATGAAAGATGAATTTGAGAAACTAGGGATCATTTTCACCGATACGGATTCGGCGCTTAAAGAATACCCTGAACTCTTTAAGCAGTACTTTGCTAAACTTGTTCCACCAACGGATAATAAGCTAGCAGCACTTAATTCAGCCGTTTGGTCAGGGGGGACTTTCATTTATGTTCCCAAAGGGGTTCAATTAGACATTCCCCTACAAACCTATTTTCGGATAAACAACGAAAATACCGGGCAGTTTGAACGCACTCTTATTATTGTTGATGAAGGAGCTAGTGTCCATTATGTGGAGGGGTGTACGGCACCGACTTACTCAAGTAACAGCCTTCATGCTGCTATTGTTGAAATATACGCTCTTGACGGGGCTTACATGCGCTATACAACAATTCAAAACTGGTCAGACAATGTTTATAACTTGGTGACCAAGCGTGCTCGTGCTCTTAAAGATGCTACGGTGGAATGGATTGATGGGAACCTTGGAGCTAAGACCACCATGAAGTATCCTTCGGTTTACTTGGATGGTCAAGGCGCACGTGGAACGATGTTATCCATTGCTTTTGCTAACGCTGGACAAAACCAAGATACAGGTGCCAAGATGATTCATAACGCTCCTAATACCTCCTCTTCTATTGTGTCTAAATCCATTGCTAGAGGGGGCGGAGAAGTTAATTATCGCGGACAGGTAACATTTAATCGCAATTCTCAAAAATCAATCAGTCACATTGAGTGTGATACGATTATCATGGATGATATCTCTAAGTCAGATACCATTCCCTTCAACGAGATTCATAATTCCCAAGTTGCCTTGGAGCATGAGGCAAAGGTTTCTAAGATTTCAGAAGAACAGCTCTACTATTTGATGAGCCGAGGGTTGTCAGAAAGTGAAGCAACAGAGATGATTGTTATGGGCTTCGTTGAACCGTTTACGAAAGAGCTCCCTATGGAGTATGCTGTTGAACTCAATCGCCTGATTGCTTATGAGATGGAAGGGTCTGTTGGCTAACTAGCATATCAGAGGGAGATTTCAACCATCCAAATGTGCTTAGCCTTCCTGATTTTTGAACAGTATAATTGAAAGAGCGTCTCTGTTAACAACTAACAGAGACGCTTTTAGATATATGGGAAGTGGCACTGCCCTCAACTTGAGCATGTGCTAGATGAAGGCTTAAAGTTCTTCATTAACCCAGGTAACAAACGTATTCCACCAGACTTTGAAGAAGATAGACCGCTCAACGGTTGTTTGAGCGACCATGGTGACGCTCGGTGGAGAGTCTAAGTAGCCCTCATCTTGAAACGTAAGTTTTCCGATTTTCTCCTGTTTCGTGACAGGAGCTTCATAGGTTGTTTTGTCGCTTTCAAAACGGGCTTTTGTGTTTTCGTCGCCAGCTTTTTGAACAACATTAAGGTCAGATTTTGCGACAGCAGATAGGGTCTTTGATTTACCGTTTAGGACTGCGACACTAGATTTGTCGTAGGCTTGTCCTTTTTTAAGTAAGGTAACGAGATAATAGTTTTCCGAAATATAGTCTAGAAGACTGTGGCTAGTAGTGAAACGTGCAGAACTATCGGTGTCACTATTGTCAGCATTCAAGATGACAGTGATAACGGACATATCATTTTCTTTGCCTGAGGCGACAAGACTAGAACCATAAGCAAGAGATGTTCCGGTGATAAGACCGTTCACACCCGTTCTAGAAAAGGCTGCTCCTTCCAGAAGGTAATTCCAGTTAGGGACAGGTTGCCCATTCCAAGTCATCGAGATCTGTGAGCTTATATCAGTGATTTGAGGAAAATCTTGAAGAAGTCGCCTAGCGATGATGGCAACGGTTCGAGCACTCATCATGTTTTCATCAGTTGAAGCAGAGTCTGGGTAGATATTTCCTCCTAGAAGATTGTTAGGAAGGCCAGTAGCATTGACAAGCTTAGCATCTGTAATTCCCCATTCCTCTAACTTAGCTAACATTTTATCAACAAATTTAGGTTCTGTTCCTCCGATCTCTTCGGCTAGAGCAATCGTTGCACTGTTGGAAGAAGCCACCAACATGGCGTTTAAAAGTTGTTCTACCGTGTAGGAACGTGCATCCAATGGGACATTCGGAATACTGGTGTCAAAGGTGAGGTTATAAGCATAGTTTGAAATCGTTACAGGAGTATCCATCTTTATCTTATCAGCCTCTAAGGCCTCGTAGACCAAGTAAGCTGTTAAGAGTTTGGTAATGGAAGAGACCCCAGTAAGGGCTTGGCTGTCTTTTTCATAGAGAATTTTACCCGTGGAGACTTCGATAGCGATGGCGTGTTGAGCGGGGGCATCAAAAGCAGGCTGGTCGGTCTCTTCAGCCTTCACTGAAAAACCAAGCAGAAGTCCCCAAAAACCTAGTAAGGTTAGTACAAAAATATAAAACTGTCTCATCATAGAATAATCCTTCATGTGTTATCAAGACAATTATATCACAAAAGGAAAGGGAAGGGAGGGACAAGGGATAGTGTTTTTTGATAAGGCAAGGGCTAAAAGAGGAGTATCAAGCTAATCTTTGAAAAGCTAGCAGAAAATCTTCTGAGGTGGCGGCTTTTTTGGTATAATAGATGCGGAGGGAATAGATGTTTCATATTACAGATTTACAAAAAAAACCAGAGGGAATTGCTTTTGAAGAAAGGCTAGCACTAAAGGAAGGGGTCTTGGCGAGAAATGCAAGTATTCTTGACCTGGATGCTGTCGTCGCTAAGGGTGACATTAAGTATGAGGACGGGATTTTCATCTTATCCTATGACCTGTCTTATCGTATTACCCTAGCCTCTACTCGATCGATGCAACCCGTTGAGATACGAGAGTCCTATCCTGTTACGGAGCTATTTGTGACAGCAGAGGATTTAGCTACTGTTGAAGAGGAAGAGACTAGGGAGCACTTTCTAGTGGTAGAGGGAGGTGTTATTGATTTGTCAGAAAGTGTAGCAGACAATATTTTACTCAACATTCCCCTTAAAGTTCTAAGCCCTGAGGAAGAAAGCGAAGCTGTTTTTCCAAAAGGTAAGGGTTGGCAGGTTATGACAGAGGAACATTATGCTAAAGAGCAGGCTGAAAAGAAATCAGAACGTTCCCCATTTGCAGATTTGGCAGGTTTTTTAGGGAAGACGGACTAATGTAAAATTGTCAGAATATTTAAAAATTCTTGTAAAATACAGTCTTTCATTGTATAATGAAGGGGAGTAAATGTTCTAATAGGAGTAAATAAATGACTAAAGCTAACTTTGGAGTTGTCGGTATGGCTGTAATGGGTCGTAATTTGGCACTTAACGTTGAATCCCGTGGTTACACGGTGGCTATCTACAACCGATCAGCTGATAAGACAGAAGATGTGGTTAACAGCAACCCAGGTAAGAACCTTCTGCCAAGCTATGATGTAGAAACGTTCGTAAATACCATTGAAAAACCACGCCGTATCATGCTTATGGTTCAGGCGGGTCGAGGGACAGATGCAACCATTCAAAGTCTCTTGCCATATCTTGATAAGGGAGATATCCTTATTGATGGGGGAAACACTTTTTATGAGGACACCATTCGTCGTTCTAATGAGTTGGCAGATTCTGGGATTAACTTCATTGGTACAGGTGTTTCAGGTGGTGAAAAAGGAGCGCTTGAAGGCCCTTCTATTATGCCTGGTGGACAAAAGGAAGCCTATGACTTAGTAGCGGATGTTTTGGAAGAAATCTCAGCGAAAGCCTCAGAAGACGGTTCTCCTTGTGTTACTTATATCGGCCCAAATGGTGCGGGTCATTATGTGAAGATGGTTCATAACGGTATCGAGTATGGGGACATGCAGTTGATTGCAGAATCTTATGACTTGATGAAGAACCTCTTGAAGCTCTCAACCGCTGAAATTGCGGATGTTTTCACTGATTGGAATAAAGGGGAGTTAGACAGCTACCTGATTGAAATCACTTCAGATATTTTAACGCGTAAGGATGATACCGGTCAAGATGGCCCAATTGTAGACTATATTTTAGATGTGGCTGGCAATAAAGGGACAGGTAAGTGGACGAGTCAGTCGTCATTGGATTTGGGTGTTCCTTTATCTCTAATTACCGAATCGGTTTTTGCCCGTTATATCTCAACTTATAAAGATGAGCGTGTAAGAGCCAGCAAGCTTCTCTCAGCACCGCCTGCCTATTCTTATGATGGAGACAAGGCAGAATTGGTTGAAAAAATTCGTCAAGCACTATATTTTTCAAAAATTATGTCTTATGCTCAAGGATTTGCCCAACTTCGTGTTGCCTCTAAAGAAAATAATTGGAATCTCCCATTTGGTGAAATTGCCTCAATCTGGCGTGCAGGTTGTATCATTCGTGCCCGTTTCTTGCAAAAGATTACAGATGCCTACAGCCGTGAAGAGGATTTGGCAAATCTTCTCTTGGATGAGTACTTCTTGGAGATTACAGCGAAATACCAACAGGCTGTTCGTGACGTTGTCAGCTTAGCGGTTCAAGCGGGTGTTCCAGTTCCGACTTTCTCAAGTGCGATCTCCTATTTTGATAGCTATCGTGCAGCGGACTTGCCAGCTAATCTAATTCAGGCCCAACGGGATTACTTTGGTGCCCATACGTATGAACGAAAAGATAAGGATGGCATTTTCCATTACTCTTGGTATGATGAACAGTAAGCTATGGCTAAAAAAGTTCTTATCGTTTCGGGTGAAAAAAGCTTAGCTCGGTTTACCGCAATGGAGCTCCAAAAATTGGAATTTCATGTGGACTTAGTCGAAAACGGTCAATCTGCTCTCAAACGCTTAAAAGAGAGAGACTATGATTTGATTTTGACAGAGGTGCAATTGTCTGATATGACGGGGCAGGAGGTTGCTGAGTCCTTAAATCAGTTTAAACCTGCTTCAGTCATTGTCGTGATGGCAAATCAAGAGGAGGCTACTGCTCACAGTCGTTCGATTCAGTGCTATGCCGTTAGCTACCTCATTAAGCCTTTTGTCATCGATGAGTTGGTGGAGACAATTTCTAGAATTTTCCGTGGCAGAGATTACATTGACCAACATTGCAGTCAGATGAAGCTTCCAATGGCTTATCGGGATTTACGGATTGACATTAAGCAGCACATGGTTTTTCGAGGGGAGGAACAGATTATACTGACCCGACGAGAGTACGATGTGCTAGCCACCTTGATGAGTAGTAGCAGTCCCTTGAGTCGGGAGCAATTACTGGATAGGGTCTGGAAATATGAATCTACTCGAGAGACAAATGTGGTGGATGTTTATATTCGCTACCTGAGAGGGAAAATTGATGTTCCTGGGCAACTGTCCTATATTCAAACGATTAGAGGTGTTGGCTATGCTATGCGGCATCAGGATTAGGGAAACCGCCAGTTTTTAGAGCTTGTGTTGTTAAGCCTAAAGAAGATAACCTGTTCAACCTCTTATGGAGAAAGTCACTAGCAGTGGGCGTCTAATGGAAAATCGCTTTAAGATATGAGACTTGTAAAGGCACTGTGTTGAGATTCAGTGCCTTTTGTTCTGATGAAAAATATGGTAGAATAAGAGCAGATAAAACAAGAGAGAGGAGACCGTCTATGCGTTGTCCCAAATGTAATGGATTAAAATCAAGTGTTATTGATAGTCGCCAAGCAGAAGATGGCAACACGATTCGCCGTCGTCGGGAGTGTGAGGAATGCCAGTACCGTTTTACCACCTATGAGCGAGTGGAAGAGAAGACCTTAGTCGTTGTTAAGAAAGATGGCACACGAGAACAATTCTCACGTGAGAAAATCTTTAATGGGATTATTCGGTCGGCTCAGAAACGTCCGGTTTCAAGTGCTAAGATTGATGAGGTGGTCAATCGTATTGAACAAAAAATCCGTAGCCAGCATGATGGCGAAGTATTAAGTGATGTTATCGGCAATCTCGTCATGGCAGAGTTGGCAGAGTTAGATGAGATTACTTACGTTCGATTCGCTAGTGTCTACCGCAGTTTTAAGGATGTGGGTGAATTGGAAAACCTGCTCAAAGAAATAATTGCAGAAAATAAGAAAAAAGGATAGCAGATATGAGACCAAATGAGACCTTTTCTTATCTCAAAAATAATCAGGTTCCTCATGATTTGGTTAGTCTTGCTCGCTATTATCAACCGATTATGGGCAGTCAGAGTTTGGCACTCTATGCTTATTTTCTGGCCTTTGATGATCAAGGGGCTAGTCCGCATCACTTTAGCGAGGTACTCAACCACCTTAATATGGGGATGCCAGAGTTTGAAAAGCATTTAAACGTTTTAGCTGCTCTAAAGTTGCTTAATGTTTATCAGCAGGCATCGGGCTACTTGCTTCAACTTCAATCACCGATGGCTGGCCAAGACTTTATCAAAAACCAAGTCTTAGCGACCTTATTGGAGAAAAAAATAGGTGAAGCGGCTTTTAAACAGCTGACCATAACCCTTCCCTTAACTGCTAAACTCATCCCCAAAAGCTTGTCCCAGGTGTTTAAGGAGTCAGAAGACTTGACCCTAACGAAGTCTGATGCTACTCAGTCTGACTTTGATGTGACAAATTTTAAAAGCCTTATGGCTAGAGACCAGTTACGCTTTGAGGATGAAAAAGAGACCATTTTAGAACTGTTTAGCTATGCTGAGCTAGCCAAGAAGACCTGGTACGAAACCTATCAAATCGCTAAGGCAACTGCTGTGGATGGTCTTATCTCTACCAAACGCATGTTCAATAGTTTGACGCCTCAAACACCAGTTCAAGGGGAGTTTTCAGAAGCAGAAAAAGAACTGATTCGCTGGGCGAAAGCCAGAAAGCCGTCGGAGTTTTTATCCGATGTGAAGTCTAGCCGTCAAGCAGCCATTATGCCTTCTGAGCGTCAGGTGCTTAAACAAATGGCTCAGCTAGGTTTGATGGATGCCGTCATCAATGTTTTGGTGCTTTATGCGTTCAATAAGACAAATAGTGCCAACCTTAACGAGAAATATGTTTTAAAGCTAGGAAATGAATTTTCTTACAAGAAAATCCATAGTGCAGAAGCTGCTGTTTTAACTATCCGAGAGATGAGCAAGGATCAGCCAACTAAAACAAGACAAGGAAAGACCACAAAGACCAAAAGCAATGTCCCAGATTGGAGCAAAGAAGACTACCGAACACAAGCAACTCCAGAGGAACTAGAAAGATTGGAAGCCCTACGCCGTCGCGTGTTGGGTGATAAGGAGACTTAAGATGCAAAAAATCGCAGACCAAGTGTCACAGCGTCCGAATAAGGGGCAGAAATCTTATCATGATTTGCGTAAGGAAACGTTGGCTGACCAAGAGGTTCAGGATTTTATCTTCCAGCATCACTTAAAGGAAGAAGAAATTAATCGCTCGCTGTCAAAATTTTTTGAATACATCACAGAGAGAGACAAATTTCTCAGCCATTCAGAGGCTTATATTCTCAAAGGCTATCGGCCGATTTTAATCAAAAATGAAGGGTATGCGGATGTCAGCTATCAGGAAACAGATGAGTTGGTAGCTGCCCAGACACGTGCTAGTATTAACCAACGGATCAAGCTTGTTAATCTGCCAAAGAGCTTGCGGCAAATTACGGCTGCGGATATTGATTTTTTTGACCCTAACCGAGAGGAAACCCTCAATTACCTGACCGATTTTGTGGATCGTTTTGAGCAGGGCTATCAGAAAGGGCTTTACCTCTATGGTTCCTTCGGAGTTGGTAAGACCTTTATTATGGCGCATCTTGCCCGAGAGCTATCAGAAAAATATCAAGTGGCAACGACCCTGATCCATTTCCCGAGTTTCTCAGTGGATATAAAAAACGCAATCGCTACTGGCACTGTTAAGGACATGATTGATGACATAAAACTGGCACCAGTTTTGCTTTTGGATGATATCGGAGCGGAACAATTTAGTTCATGGGTAAGAGATGATGTTTTACAGGTCATTCTACAATACCGGATGCAAGAAGAACTGCCAACCTTTTTCACCTCTAATTTTAGCTTGGCAGACTTGGAACGCCATTTTGCCAATGGCAAATCTGGAGATGAGACTTGGCAGGCCAAACGTTTATTAGAGAGAATTAAGTTTTTGTCGAAGCCTATTCATCTTAAAGGGGATAATCGTCGTTGATTGTTTAGGAAAGAGCAAAGCCCTGCCTTCCACCCTTATCTACCACTTATTCTAATGAATTTATAAATGACTAAAGGAGGCCTCATGGCTTTACCAACTATTGCTATTGTCGGACGTCCCAACGTTGGGAAGTCCACCTTATTTAATCGCATTGCAGGCGAACGTATTTCCATAGTGGAAGATGTGGAGGGCGTTACTCGAGATAGGATTTATGCCACGTCAGAATGGCTTAACCATTCATTTTCTCTTATTGATACAGGAGGGATTGATGATGTGGATGCTCCCTTTATGATTCAAATTAAGCACCAAGCTGAAATTGCTATGGAAGAGGCGGATGTCATCGTTTTTGTGGTTTCAGGCAAAGAAGGGATTACAGATGCAGATGAGTATGTTGCTCGTCTATTGCAGAAGACCCGTAAGCCAGTCATTTTGGCGGTGAATAAGGTAGATAATCCTGAGATGCGAAGTACTATTTATGATTTCTACGCTTTAGGACTGGGAGAACCCTATCCAGTTTCTTCGTCTCATGGTATTGGAACAGGAGACTTACTTGATGCCATTGTTGAGCATCTGCCTAAAGATGGAGAAGAGGAGAACAAAGACCTTATCAAATTTAGCTTGATTGGTCGTCCCAATGTTGGAAAGTCTAGCCTCATTAATGCTATTTTAGGAGAAGAGCGGGTCATTGCTAGTCCAATTGCTGGAACGACTCGAGATGCTATTGATACGTATTTTACGGATAGTCAGGGCCAGATGTTTACCATGATTGACACTGCTGGTATGCGTAAGTCAGGGAAAGTCTATGAGAACACGGAAAAATACTCTGTCATGCGAGCCATGCGAGCCATTGATCGAAGTGATGTGGTTCTTATGGTTATCAATGCAGAAGAAGGGATTAGAGAGTACGACAAGAGGATTGCAGGCTTTGCCCATGAAGCAGGGAAAGGGATCATCATTGTGGTCAATAAGTGGGATACCTTAGAAAAAGATAACCACACCTTGAAAAAATGGGAAACTGACATTCGTGATCAACTCCAATACCTCAGTTATGCTCCCATTCTCTTTGTCTCTGCTCTAACGAAACAGCGTCTTCACCGCTTACCAGAGATGATTAAACAAATCAGCGAAAGCCAAAACACCCGTATTCCATCCTCAGTGCTTAATGATGTTATTATGGATGCGATTGCGATCAATCCGACACCCACTGATAAAGGAAAACGCCTCAAGGTTTTTTATGCTACTCAAGTCGCCGTCAAACCACCGACTTTTGTTATTTTTGTCAATGAAGAAGAGTTGATGCATTTTTCTTACTTACGTTTTTTGGAAAATCAAATCCGTAAAGCCTTCGTTTTTGAAGGAACGCCTATTCATTTGATTGCTCGAAAGAGGAAGTAGTCTCTATCTGTTATCAGACATACGATTAGGAAACTAGGAATGATTTTCCTAGTTTTTTAGACTCTTTTAACATTTTTGTGTAAAAGCCTTTGGTAGAGGGCTTAGACTATGGTATAATGAAGAAATAAAGTTTTAGGAGATTTTATGAGTAAACTAATACCAGGGTATGTACGTAACCAAGGAATTAAGCTTTATGAGGATGGGGAGCTAAAGGAGATAGCCATTCAGGGGGATACGATTGTGAGTGTCATCTCTGGGCTGAACTTTGTGTTTAGCTTTGACGATAGTCACGTAAGCTGCCCTTGTGAGCTTTTTTCCCAGAAAGGGTTCTGCCAACATTTGGCGGCTATGGAGTATTATTTAAAAAATGATAGCCATGGACAAGAGTTGGCAGAAAAAATGCAGACGAGCACACAATTGGTCCAAGAAGTTAGTCGGCAGAAGTCTGTTGGGAGTGAATTTTTAGCAAAATTAACAGATGCTTTAGAAGATAGTGTTGAGAAATACCGCCTATCTGTTGAAGGAGACTACAGCCTTTCTGACTATAATCTGCTTTGGACCCTGAGGCTTCAACGGTTACCCGATAGCAAGACCTATATCGTCCGTGATATCAAAGGGTTTCTCAAAGTAGTTCGCCAACAAGGGTACTATCAGATTGGAAAACATTACTATGAAAGCTTATCCATAAACCAGTTTGATGCGGATAGTCGCGCTTTTATAGAGTTTTTGTGGAGCCTAATTCCTGACACTTTGGATTTTGATGCTAGTTTTTTTCTGCCCCATTTTGGACGAAATTTCCGCCTATCAGAAGCCAATTTTGAACAGGGTTTAAGCTTCATGCAAGCCTTATCAAGCTTTCGATTCAGGGCATTTGACCAAGAACTAGATGAAGCACCGATCGTAAGATTGGATGCAGATGCCAACCTTTTTCACTTTACTGTGGAAGTGGCCCAAACCTATATTGAACTGACTATAGCAGAGAGAAGCTATCTTTTGTTTTTCAAGGGAAAGTACCTCTTTAGTGAAGGGGTATTTTACCAACTTAGCTTACAAGAGCAACTTATTTTTCAGAGTTTTAATAGATTAGACCCTCTTGAAACATCCGAGAGAAAATTACAATTAGACCTAGAGGATAAAGATGCCTTGGCCTTGCTACTTTTGGAATTGCAGCAAATGGGCTCTGTGCAGGCGCCTAGAAATTTTGGAATCCATGATTTCAGACCCTTTTTTGGTTTTAGTTACAAAGACGATGCCACGATTCAGCTTCAGCTAGCACTGAGTTTTCATAAGCTTTGGGTCATGGATAAGGAAGATTTAGAGGCTTTGCCCTTCTCTCCTCATTATCAACACCTTAAGAGAGTATTTAATCTCATGGAGAGTCATGGCTTTTCGCCCCAGTTTAGGAGTGAGATCAAGCTAGTAACGCCTCAGGATTTTTACCAATTTTACACAAGAACTCTCCCGATTTTTGAAGAAATGGGAGAGGTTATCCTATCTGAAGAGTTGGTTGATACTTATACGCAATCAAAGCCAGAGATTAAAATGAGCCGTGTCGGTGACTTTCTGGATATTTCTTTTGATTTTGACGGGGTTAGCCAAAAAGAAATTTCAGTAGCCTACGAGGCACTGTCTTCTGAAGCAGCCTATTACGTTTCAGAAGCTGGCAAAATGATTATTTTTGATGAGGAAACAAAGCGTGTTCATCATGCCTTAAAAAGTTTGCGAGCAAATAGTTTACCATCAGGCCATTTACAGTTGAATAGCTTATCGGCCTATCAGTTGTCCCAAGAACTGGTATCAATAGATCAAGTCACTTTTTCAGACGACTTTCAAACATTAGTCGAAGATTTGCGGAATCCTGCTGGTTTTGTGTTAGGAGATCTCGGTCTTAAGGTTCATTTGCGAAACTACCAAGTTTTGGGGGTTAAGTGGTTATCTATGCTGGCTCACTATGGGATAGGTGGAATCTTAGCAGATGATATGGGCTTGGGAAAGACCTTGCAAACGATCGCATTTCTCTCAGGAAGTTTGAAAGAAAACCAGACTGCTCTAATTTTGGCACCGTCTAGTCTGATTTACAATTGGCAAGACGAATTTGAAAAATTTGCCCCCCATTTAGATGTAGTCGTGTCCTATGGGCAAAAATCTAAACGTGTAGAGGTATTAGAAGAACAGCACCAGATAACCGTTACGTCGTACGCCTCCTTCCGCCAAGATTTTGAAATTTATCAAGCTAAGGGCTATGATGTCTTGATTTTAGATGAGGCACAGGTTATAAAAAATGATCAGACTAAAATTGCGAATTATTTACGTCAGTTTGAGGTCAAAACGTGCTTTGCCTTGTCCGGAACACCAATAGAAAATAATTTACTGGAACTCTGGTCAATCTTTCAGATTGTTTTACCGGATTTGCTGCCCCAAAAACGTGCCTTTAACAAGCTATCAGCTAAGCAAGTTGCGAAATGTATTCAACCGTTTGTATTGCGTCGTCGAAAAGAAGATGTGTTGACGGAACTACCAGACTTGATTGAAATCAATCATATCAATGAATTGACCGATGAGCAAAAGGCTATCTATTTAGCTCAAATTCAACAGCTGCGAGACAGCTTAGCCAGTGCTTCAGATAGTGAAATCAACCGTAAAAAGATTGAAATTTTATCTGCTATTACACGGCTACGACAGATCTGTGATACGCCTCAACTTTTTATGCCTGATTACAAAGGGGATAGTGGGAAGTTAGCTAGTCTACGTCAGCTCTTGACCCAGATTCAAGAAGGTGGCCATCGTGTCTTGATTTTTTCACAGTTTAGAACCATGTTGGAAATTGTTGAAGAAGAGCTAGAAGCATTAGAGATGACCTCTTATAAAATCACAGGGTCAACCAAAGCAAATGATCGTCAAGCCATTACCCGTGCCTTTAATACAGGAAGCCGAGATGCTGTCTTAATTTCTTTAAAGGCAGGAGGAGTTGGTATCAATCTGACAGGAGCGGATACGGTTATTTTAGTAGACCTTTGGTGGAATCCTGCTGTCGAAGATCAAGCTATTTCCCGTGCTTATCGCATGGGACAACAAAAAAATGTTGAGTTTTACCGTCTGATTACTCGCGGCACCATTGAGGAAAAAATTCAAGCGCTGCAGGACAACAAACGTCAACTCATCACGACAGTGTTAGATGGTAAAGACACTAGGTCTAACCTCACAGCAGAAGATATCCGAGAGATTTTAAACCTTCCATTTCAGGAGTAGTCTTTGCAAGCCAGATTAAAATAAGCTATAATAGAGAAAAGCACCAATTAGTAATTGCTTTAGAGAAGAGTAAGATTGTCTATCCAAAGAGTATGAAAGAAAGGAGTTTGTATGAGTTACCCTGAACATTTTCCCTTAGTGGGAGACGAGGAGACCGTTACTGACCCCCCTCGGATAATGGATCTCTATAACGACGATGATTTGATTAGCAATATTCAAGGCCCTTATCAAGATCGGCAGTACACCAACAATCCTCTGCCAGACATTCAGATGCCTGAAACATCGGCTAGGCAAGAGTTTAAAGTGCAAGCGCAACCTAGACAGGCTGGGGAAAAGGAAAAGTCAGCTGGGCAAATTGCTAGAGAAGAGGCGCGTGAAGATTTGAAACGCAAACGTTCAGCACCTTATCTCAACCAAAACAAAGCATTTAAAAGCAAGCCCTTGCCGAAACCCCAGGTCAGTCACAAAGAGGTAGAGCAAGCTCAGATAGGAAGTTTAACCGCAGCAGCAGATCGTCTCCGACAAGATGATTACATCTTGGCAGAGCTTCCTCAAAAACCGCAGCGACCTAAGCCTCAGGTAGTGCCAGCCAATAAAAATTCCTACGATTTTCTAAAGACGAGTCAAATCTATAATTATCAAGAAAATCGCACATTAAAGGAGAAAAAAATGGCGCAAGAGCTCAACTTGACGCGTTTTGAACAAAAGGACAAATTATGACAAAAACCTATCATTTTATCGGAATTAAAGGTTCAGGCATGTCAGCCTTAGCCCTTATGTTACATCAAATGGGTCACAAGGTACAAGGATCAGATGAAGAGACCTACTACTTTACCCAGCGGGGGCTAGAGAAAGCAGGCATCACAATTCTTCCTTTCTCAGAAGAAAATATCAGCGCTGAGGTTGAATTGATTGCAGGAAATGCCTTCAAAGCAGAAAATAATTGCGAGATTTCTTATGCTGAAAGTCAGGGATTGCCTTACCGTCGCTACCATGACTTTCTCGGAGAGTTTATGCGTGATTTTGTCAGCCTTGCTGTAGCAGGTGCTCATGGTAAGACCTCAACCACGGGTCTTTTGGCTCACGTTTTAAGAAATATTACAGATACCAGTTTCTTGATTGGAGATGGCACAGGTCGTGGCTCTTCTAACGCTAAGTATTTTGTCTTTGAATCAGATGAGTATGAACGGCATTTCATGCCTTACCATCCGACCTATTCGATTATCACTAATATCGATTTTGATCATCCCGATTATTTCACCAGCCTGGAGGATGTTTTCAATGCCTTTGATAGCTATGCCAAACAGGTCACTCAGGGTCTCTTTGTCTATGGTGAGGATGCTAATCTGCGGAAGATTACAGCGACGGCTCCTGTTTATTATTATGGATTTTCAGAGAACAACGACTTTGTTGCCTATGATTTAGAGCCCTCAACGAAGGGATCAATTTTCAAGGTAAGAAAGGGTGATAAAGAGTTAGGGAGTTTCACAATTCCCACTTTTGGGCGCCATAATGTCATGAATGCAACGGCGGTCATTGCCTTGCTTTATACGGTAGGCTTTGACTTGAATTTGGTGCATCAGCACTTGATGAGTTTTAAGGGGGTCAAGCGCCGCTTCACGGAGAAAAAAGTGAACGACACCGTCATTATTGATGATTTTGCCCACCATCCAACGGAAATCATTGCGACGATTGATGCGGCTCGTCAAAAGTACCCAAGTAAGGAAATTGTAGCTATTTTTCAACCGCACACCTTTACGCGGACCATTGCTCTCTTAGATGAGTTTGCAGATGCCTTGAACTTAGCAGACGTTGTTTATTTAGCTCAAATTTACGGTTCTGCGCGTGAGGTCGATAACGGGGATGTTAAGGTTGAAGACTTGGCTGCTAAAATCACAAAAGCTGGTTGCGTGATTAGTGTTGAAAATGTTTCGCCTCTTCTTGACCATGACAATGCAGTGTATGTTTTTATGGGAGCTGGGGATATCCAGTCCTATGAATATTCCTTCGAACGTCTCTTATCTCAATTGACTAAGAATGTTCAATAGAGACAGTCCATTTCGCTCAGTTTTCCAAGGAGTTCAGAAGACTTACGGGATCAACTGATAAATCTTGATTTTCTTAAACATTTAGGATATAATAACCTTTAATGCGTGAAAGGAGTTAGAATTTGTCTGACCAATTAAATAAAGACGAGAAAACTCTCAGTTTTAAAGAGCAAATCTTGCGTGATTTAGATGCATTGAAAGCAACTATTGAAGCTGGAGAGGTCTCTCGAGAAGCAAAAACGATTCAAGAAGAAGCTAGTTTGCTTAAAACACCAGAGCGTTTACCTAAAAGTAAACTGCCAGGTGGAGAGAACCAACTTTCTGATCTACAGAAGGTTTCAGAAACTTCTAAAACACCATTGCCACAGGAACTTTCAAAAGAAGACTTGGATCCCTCTCTAGGAGAAGCAAGTTCAGATTCTTCAGCAGTCCAGATTGAACCTGTCTCAGGACAAACAGTTCCAGACTTCGTAGAGGAACAAGCGAGACAATTTGCGGATATGCGAACAAAAATTGATGATCGCCTGTCTCAAATTGATAATCAAGCGACTCTTTCAGAAGATAAAGAGCTCTCAGAAGAGGAGCAAGGGACCATCTCATCAGATCACCATGAGCTGACAGATAAGGAAGAAGCTATAGAAAGCTTTAACCACAAGGTTCCTGTATCTTTCAACGCTGAACAAGTTAGTTTAGATGCCTTTGCAACTATAAAAGATGGTGAAAAGGCTTCTTCTGAGAATGAATTTGAAGAGTCATCCGAAAAATTAGCCGATTCTCCTCTTAAAGAGACCCCGCAACCGAATCTTATCGGATCTCGTCGCAGGAGTCATAGTCAGTTAGAGAAAAAACGGAACAAGGCTGCCAAGCGAATTGTAGTTGGCGTGATAGCTTCTTTGGTTGTGGTTATCGGTCTCTTACTTGTTGCTGGTTATTTCCACGTAAAAGGGAATTTAGAGCCCGTTGACAGTAAATCCACTTCCTATGTTCAAGTTGAAATTCCAGATGGGGCTTCAGCTAAGGAAATTGGCCAAATTCTTGTCAAAGAAGGCTTGATTAGAGATGCGACTATTTTCAACTATTACACTAAGTTTAAAAATTACAGCAATTTCCAAAGTGGCTTTCATAGCTTAAACAAGAGCATGAGTGTTGATGCTATTGTGAAAGAGCTGCAAAAAGAAGGAACAGCAACTGCTCAAGGTCCTGTAGAAGGGAAGATTACTATTCCTGAGGGGTATACCTTGAAGCAAATTTCAGAGGCTGTAACTGTAAATGCCCAGTCATCTGATGGCAAAGGTGGGACACCATTTACTGCTGAAGAATTTATGTCCACTGTTCAAGATGAAGCTTTTATCAATGAGATGATTGCTAAGTATCCGACCCTTTTGGCAAGTTTACCAACAGCCGATTCTGGAGTGACTTACCGTTTAGAAGGCTACCTTTTCCCAGCCACTTATGATTATGAAGAGGCAACAACCGTTCGTGACTTAATCGATCATATGTTGGCAACGATGGATAGTTATCTTTCACCTTTCTATGAACAGATTGCAGCTCAAGGGCAGACCGTTAATCAAGTGCTAAGTCTAGCCTCTCTGGTTGAAAAAGAAGGCTCATCGGATGAAGACAGACGAAATATTGCGAGTGTTTTCTACAATCGCATGCAAATTGGCATGCCGCTTCAGTCTAACATTGCCATCCTTTATGCCGAAGGTAAGCTAGGTGAAAAAACGACCTTAGAAGAAGATGTCTCGATCAACACAGAGATTGATTCTCCATTTAATGTTTATGTCAACTTAGGCTACATGCCTGGTCCAGTTGATAGCCCAAGTCTATCGGCTATTGAAGCAACCATTAGCCCTAATCAAACAACTTACCTTTATTTCGTTGCTGATGTGACATCAGGCAAGGTTTATTATGCTAATACCTACGAAGAACATGCGGTAAATGTTCAAACCTATGTTAATAGCAATGTCACAACAGAGTAAAAACAGGTTAGACTGACCTCGAAACCTAGTCTTGAGGTCTCCCATTTTATCGGAATGGGACAAGAAAAACTCAGCTGATTTTGACAGCTGGGTTTTGTATCTTACTCAAATAATATGATATTTTAAAAAGAAAGTAGAGACACATGGCAGAAAGAACATTTCCAATGACGCTGGCAGAAAAGGAACAGCTGGAAAAAGAATTAGAAGATTTAAAATTGGTTCGTAGACCAGAAATTGTTGAACGAATAAAGATAGCTCGCTCTTACGGCGATCTTTCAGAAAACAGTGAATATGAGGCAGCTAAAGATGAGCAAGCTTTCGTAGAAGGTCAGATTTCAACGATTGAAAATCAAATCCGTTACGCTGAAATAGTAGACAGCGATGCGGTTGCAGCAGATGAAGTGGCTATTGGTAAGACCGTGACCATTCAGGAAGCTGGAGAGAGTGAACAAGACATTTATGCCATCGTAGGTGCAGCAGCAGCAGATGTTTTCGCAGGAAAAATTTCTAACGAAAGCCCTATGGGACACGCCTTGATTGGCAAGAAAAAAGGGGATACCGTCACGATTCCTACACCTTCAGGTAGTTATGATGTCACAATTCTCAAGGTTGCAAAAACAAAATAAGCTACCTAGGGGAATGAATAGCAGATGAGAACGCCATCAAAGCATAAGTTCTTTGGCGCTTGACTAGAAGAGGAAAATCCTCCAAAGTCTCACACACTCCCAGTAAGGCTCTAGTCGGAAATCATAGAGAAATAAGGTGAGCTTCCAAATATGGAGGCTCACCTTTTCGATCTCTTTAGCTGTTCTTCTTGTCATAGGGACAGAGGATATGATGAAAAAACAAAAAAAGGAAATAGCCTTTGACAAATCGGCTATTTCCTTTTTCGATTAGAATGTCTAGGTTTTTGAGTGACCTAAACTTGAAAGCTTTAATGACAATAGTTTGCCCCTGTTAAGCTTCCTTTTTATCTAGAACGTTGTTTACCAGCATTGCGTCTCTTTTTTGCTTTCTTAGGAATAGCATTTTGAGGGTTAACAGGCTTGTCAGCAGGTGTGACATCTTTTTTGTAGCTACTTGTCATTGGACGAGCTTTTGGAGGATTTTTCTCGAACTCCTCCGTCACAATTTTCCGATGATGTGGACGAATAAAGAGATTGACAATCAATTGTTGGATGATTTGAATGACCCCTCCGACCAGCCAGTAAAGACCTACGCCTGCAGGGAGTGTAAAGGACATGGCAGTCATCATGATTGGCGTCATATAAAGCATTGATTTCATCTGTTCGCGTTGCATAGGATCCATTGCGGCAGTTGAAATATAGGTTTGGATAAAGTAGAGGACACCGATTGTGATTGTCAGAACAATGGATGATTTCCCCAAATCAATACCGAGGAAAGTAGCATCTTGAACCCCTTGTGTGTAGCGAGTTGCCCAAAAAATAGCAGTAAAGAAAGGCATTTGGAATAAGAGTGGAAGGCAACCGATACCACCAAACATGGATACCCCGTTCTCCTTTTGAACAGCCATCATTTCTTGCTGTAGCCGCATCGCTTCTTGCTGATTGCCAGCCTCTTTAGCTTTCTTACTAGCTTCTTGATAAGGGTCTAAGATTGGTTTGAGGTGCTCACGCTTTACAGCTTGATAGCTAGCCTTCCATGCCTGATAAATACCCAAAGGGAAGATGACGACACGAACAACTAGAGTCGTCAAGATAATGCCTAGTCCAAAACCCAATCCCTGTTCTTTAGCAAAAAAGGTGATCAGCTGTCCCATAGGAGCTACAAGAAATTCATAAACCCAACCCTGTCCTGTCGGAACACCGTTTTTGGTTTGGACACAACCTGACAGTAGAAAGAGTGCAGCTACGAATAAGCCTGTTAAAAGAAGTCGTTTATTTTTTTTCACGTTTAAATTCCTTTTTTTGTATTACCTTTCTATTCTACATTTTTTTAGACGATTAGACAAGCTTTATCTGATTAATACTTTATTTTAAAATCAGAAAAATTATCAAAGGCGGCCATATTGACATCTAAATAGCTAACACTAGCCATTGGAGTAGGACCTTTTCGGATTTCTTGGATAAAAAGACTCATCTTCTCAGAAGAGTTTGATTGGGCTAAAATACCAACGGTACCATCGTCATTGTTCCAAACCCGACCATAAATATCTCCAATGGTGGTAGCCAGAGATAGGACGCCCCATCGGAAACCAACACCTTGCACGCGTCCAGATGCTGTTATTTTTACTTTTTTCATCAGTTACTTACCTCGTTTCATCTTGTTGTGTCACGATCTTTCTGCAAATGGTGCTATAGATCGCTAGTATTAGATGGTTTTTAGATTGTGTAAAGGACAGCAAACAGGCTCTTAGAAGTAGCTCTAACAGCTTAATCACTTCCTTTGAGGATCAGGGCTTTATTTGACTCTATTTTATCACAGACTTTCAGACTTTGTCTATCGTCACCGTGTCTTTCGACAGCTTGACAAGTGCTAAAGTAAACAGGCCGTTCTTTTTCAGGATAATATTAGGATGGAGAAGCTGAAGATCAAAGAAGGCAGTGATTTTCCGCAATTGATTTATAAGAACCCTTTGTCGCTTGCGCGAATAGCTCAGTTCTTGAAATTTACAGAAAAACAAAACCCCAGTTTGCTAGCAAATTATCAGGTGGTCAGAGACGGCTATTGTCCTTTATTCAGGTTTTGAACACACAGCCGATCGGATTTTGCTGTTAAATCAAGGTCAGCTCCTAATAGGGGATACGACTCCTTATCATCTGAGAGCCGTGGAGAAGGAGAAGGTGTTGCGAGATGCTGTCCCATGTCAAGGATTAGCTGTCTTGAGATAGAGACCTTATCAAAT
>DIXV01000138.1:69048-79916 GCA_002436115.1 Streptococcus sp. UBA6071
TTATCAAATAATGATTAGAGTGGGACTTGCCCTTACTAGGCGTATCTAGGGTTCGGTGTCTTTTGCCTAACGCTACGAGTAGGATGGGCAAAAAATCTTGTGTTCTTTTACTGCTGAGGGGATTATGCTATAATAGACCTATGGAAACGATCACTTCAAAAAGCAATAGCTTGGTGAAAAAAGCCAAGAAATTACAGCAAAAAAAATACCGAACAGCAAGCTATCTCATTGAAGGATGGCATTTGTTTGAGGAAGCGGTAGCCGCAGGTGCAGAAATTCAGCGGATTTTCGTCCTTGAGGAAGAAGCAGAGCGTGTAGCATCCTATCCTCAAGCAGTCCAAGTAAGTGCTAGCCTCCTAAAGGATTTAGCAGCTAGCTCTAGTCCTCAAGGGATTGTAGCAGTTATTGCTCTGCCTAAGATTACCCTGCCAAGCTCTTTAAAGGGGCGTTTTCTCGTCTTAGAGGATCTTCAAGACCCAGGAAATGTCGGAACGCTTATTCGCATAGCTGATGCAGCGGGCTTTGAAGGTGTGTTTATAACGGATAAGACGGCTGATATATACAACAGCAAGACACTGCGATCTATGCAGGGGAGTCATTTTCATCTGCCCATTTACCGTCTGCCTATTACGGACATTCTAGAGACCCTCACGGACCATCAGGTAACCTTGCTAGCAACGAGTTTGGATAAGCAATCCCTAGATTACCGTGATGTGCCTCCATCGAATAACTTTGCCCTTATCTTAGGAAATGAGGGACAAGGGGTCAGTCCAAATGTTTTGAAGAGAGCAGATACCCTACTTCATATTCCTATGCCAGGACATGCAGAAAGCCTAAACGTTGCGGTAGCAGGAGGAATTATCATTTTTAGCACCATTTAAGAGACTTTTTCCAAAAAAATGGTATAATGGAAAGAAAGAGGAGAAAAAGGCACGGATGACATACGAAAATGATAATGAATATATGGACTATGTGGGACATCTCATTGAGCACCCTAAGATGCAAAAGATGGAATCAATTGTCCAACATCACCACTCAACACGCTTAGAGCACTCGATTAATGTCAGTTATACCAGCTATAAAATCGCTAAGAAGTTTGGTTGGGATGCTGAAGCGACTGCTAGGGGCGGTTTATTGCATGACATGTTTTATTATGATTGGCGTGAGACCAAGTTTAATAAGAGCCATGCCTGGATTCACCCTCGGATTGCAGTACGCAATGCTAAAAAAATCACACGACTTAACAAAAAAGAAGAAGATATTATTCTCAAGCACATGTGGGGCTTAACCATAGCACCTCCTCGTTATAAGGAGAGCTATATTGTTACGCTTGTAGACAAGTATTGGGCGGTTAAGGAAGCAATGACACCTTTTCGTCAATCAATTAAGAAGCGACGTCTACGTGTCCAAGATGGCATTATAAAGTCTTAAGTATCTGAGAGTAAAAGGAGGAAAATAGTAGTGGAAAATCAAATTTACGCCCGCGCTGACGAAGGGCTGAATACTTTTTATGCCAAAGTTTATGGCTTTATGGGAATGGGAGTTGGTTTATCAGCTCTGGTGAGTTTCATGATGCTGACAGTTGAGGCCTTACGAAATCATATGGTTCTTACCTTAACAACTCGACCTTATATGTTATTTATCATTCTCTTTGCTGAGATTGGTTTGGTTGTGGCTGCCTCTAGATCTGCGGCAAAAAATAGCCCGATGGCACTTCCCTTATTTTTATTTTACTCGGTTGTTAATGGTTACACGCTGAGTTTTATCATCGCTCGCTACACAGGAACGACAGTTTATCAAGCCCTCATATCAGCTTCCATTATGTTTATGGTTATGGCAGTAGTTGGTAAGTTGACCAAGAAAGATTTATCTGGTATTGGTCGTGCTTGCTATGCGGGAGTCATCGGAATTATCATTGCATCCGTGGTCAACTTCTTTATGCAAAGTCCTGCTATATCTTATGCGATTTCTATTATCGGTGTTATTATTTTCTCAGGCTTAATTGCTTGGGATAACCAACGGATTCGTTTGGTCTATGAGCAATCAAATGGTAATGTGCCAAGAGGATGGGCAATCTCACTTGCGCTTCACCTTTATCTAGACTTTATCAATCTCTTTCTCTTCCTGCTTAGAATATTCGGTTCTGGTCGAAGTAACTAACTTATTTTCCTCGTCTGATAGGCGGGGTTTTTCATTTGTTGGAATTTTTGATAGAATAAAGACATTAACTGCAAGGAGTCTTTATGAAAACACCGTTTATTACGAAAGCACAGGCAGACAGCCTGATTAGTCAATTTCCTACTCCTTTTCACCTCTATGATGAAAAGGGCATCCGTGAGAAGGCGCGTGCTTTGAATGAAGCATTCGCTTGGAACAAGGGATTTAAAGAGTATTTTGCCATCAAGGCAACTCCGACTCCAGCCATTTTAAAGATATTACAGGAGGAAGGGTGTGGCTTTGACTGTTCGAGTTATGTTGAGCTTTTAATGGCGGAGAAGCTAAATGCAAAAGAGATTATGTTTTCTTCTAACAACACCTCAAAAGAAGACTACCAATATGCCCATAAAGTTGGGGGAATTATCAATTTGGATGCCTATGAGGATTTGGAATTGGTCAAGGAAGCTCTAGGAGAATTGCCTGAGACGATGTCTTGCCGCTACAATCCAGGTGGCGTCTTTGCTCTAGGGACAGACATTATGGATAATCCAGAAGCATCAAAATTTGGGATGACAAAGGCGCAGATTTTCCAAGCATTCAAAGAAATGAAGGAGCAAGGGGTTAAGCAATTTGGCATTCATGCCTTCTTGGCTTCGAACACTGTTAGCAATGACTATTATCCTATATTGGCCAAGCAACTATTCGAACTAAGCGTTGCACTTGTTGAAGAGACGGGTGTTGATCTGGACTTTATCAACCTATCAGGAGGTGTTGGGGTCAACTATAGACCAGAGGAAACGGCTAATGATATTAAGGTAATCGGCCAAGGAGTGAAAGCTGTCTATGAAGAGGTACTGATCCCTGCTGGCTTAGGTCATCTTAAAATTTATACGGAATTGGGACGTTTTATGACAGGGCCACATGGCCATTTGTTGACCAAAGTCACCCACCGAAAAGAGACCTATCGGACTTATCTAGGAGTAGATGCCTCAGCTGTTAACCTTATGAGACCGGCTATATATGGTGCTTACCATCATATCACCAATCTTGATAGACCAGATGGAGAAACAGAAATCGTTGATGTTGTTGGCTCTCTCTGTGAGAATAATGACAAGTTTGCGGTTAATCGAGAGCTTCCTAAAACCAAGGTAGAAGATACCTTGATTATACATGATACAGGGGCACACGGTTTTTCTATGGGCTACCAGTATAATGCCAAACTGCGTTCGGCAGAGGTTCTTCTACAAGAAGATGGGCATGGACGGCTTATTCGTCGAGCTGAGACGCCAGAAGATTACTTGGCTACAGTTTCGGGGTTTGATTTTTAGAAGGACATATTAGACCAAAAGAAGAGGGAAAGCACGCCCTCTTCTTTTGGTTTTTAAAAAACCTTTTAGGCTTAGTGAGTCCATGAGACTAAAAAGGTCAGTAGCAAAAGCTTAAAAGAAGAACATCTTTTTCTTTAAATCAGTAGTCTTGGCTTTCTCATTGTCTCATGTTGTGCCAAAAGAGGATTGCCTTAACGGCAAGAAGGAAGTCAGGGAGAAAGCACATTAAAGGCTTTGAAAAAGTCAAGTTTTTTGATATAATGAAAAAGATTAAAACTTAGGGAGAGTTAGTGATGCAACTAAACATTTTTATTGTTATTTTACTGGTGACACTTGCTTTTGTCGGCGGTTTCTTTCTTGCTAGACAAATGATTGTTAAACAGTTCAAAAAAGATTTGGCAGAGAATCCACGAATAGATATCAACGGGGTGCGTGCCATGATGTCATCTATGGGCCAAAAGCCTAGTGAGGCAAAGGTGCAGCAAGTCTATCGTCAAATTAAAAATTCACAACGAGAAGCTATCAAAAATGAAGGTAAAAAATAAGAGATAGCCTCTAGCTACCCTAGTCTTGGGCGAGCTTTTAAACGGGGATTTTCAAGAACCTACAACTTTAGATCACTATGGGCTGAGACGCATGTCTCAGCTTGATTTACGATATCATATGAGGTTTGAGATGGATTTGATGTCGGCGTAATGAGTCCTTTAGCTCCCCTGACATAGCAGTTAGTGTAGAAGGTCGATCACTTTTTGGTTGCACATATCTTTAGTAACGTGAAAGGAAGAAAAGATGGACAACAGGCCGATTGGTTTTTTAGACTCCGGTGTAGGTGGACTGACAGTCGTTCGGGAGTTTATGCGTCAATTGCCCCATGAAGAGGTTATCTTTGTCGGGGATCAAGCAAGGGCGCCTTACGGACCTAGACCTGCGGAGCAGATTCGGGCATACACGTGGAAAATGGTTAACTTTCTCTTGACGAAAAATGTTAAAATGATCGTTTTAGCCTGTAACACCGCCACTTCTGTCGTCTGGGAAGAAGTCAAAAACAGCTTAGAAATCCCCGTATTAGGTGTTATTCTACCCGGGGCATCTGCGGCAATCAAGTCAACTCTAACAGGAAAAGTTGGGGTTATTGGGACTCAGATGACAATCTCCTCAGACATTTATCGGAAGAAAATCCAACACCTGTCCCCAAAAACAGATGTCCTAAGTCTCCCCTGTCCCAAATTTGTTCCCTTGGTGGAGTCCAATGAGATGACCTCTAGTCTGGCTAAGAAAGTGGTTTATCAAACCCTCCTACCTTTCAAGGAGAAGGTGGACACCCTCGTCTTGGGCTGCACGCATTATCCCTTACTTAAGCCTATTATTCAACACGCTATGGGGGCTCATGTCAAACTGATTGACAGCGGGGCAGAAACGGCACGGGATATTTCGGTCTTGCTTAATTATTTTGAAATCAATTGCTCGCGAGACCATTTTGAAAGGACACATCAATTTTACACAACAGCTAGCCCAGCGGCATTTAAGGAAATTGCTGACAATTGGTTAGGGCAGGATATTAGAGTGGAGCATGTCAAGCTATGAATGAGAAGATTTATGAATACAAAGATGACAGCAACTGGTTTATTGGTCGATGGACCACTTATACAGCGGTTGATCACTTTGTCACCCTGACTAAAACGAGGGTGCAAAAACAGGCTGAACAATTGGCTAGTCTGATCCCCTCTCCTAACAAGGGCTTTGTTGTCCAAATCTTGAAACAGCAGTCGGATGACCTCTTATTTCAGTTTATTTTGTCCCTTATCAATCAAGAACTAGGTCGACAGTTTGAGCTGAAAAAGCATCACGGAGCGACTCTGATTACAGAGCATGATCACATCTATCACCTTCTTTTGCCAGAGGACGGTCTTCCCTTGAGTTCTTTTTTAGAACAATCATCAGGCTTTGGAGATACCATTCTTATTGCGACACGTAATGAGGGAAAGACAAGTGAGTTTCGTAGTCTGTTCAAGAAACTTGGCTATGCTGTAGAGAATTTAAATGCTTACCCAGACTTGCCAGATATAGCTGAAACAGGGACAACATTTGAGGAGAATGCCCGATTAAAGGCAGAAACTATTGCAGAATTGACTGGTAGATTAGTCTTGGCAGACGATTCGGGCCTTAAAGTGGATGTGCTGGGTGGTCTGCCAGGCGTTTGGTCGGCTCGTTTTTCAGGAGAGGATGCCACGGATGCCAGCAACAATCAGAAGCTCCTACATGAATTAGCCATGGTTTTTGAGAGCAAGGATCGTTCTGCTCAGTTTCACGCCACCTTGGTGCTGGCTAAATCCGGTAAAGAGAGTTTGGTCGTTTCAGCGGATTGGCCGGGATATATTGCCTTTGATGCAAAAGGAGAAAATGGTTTTGGCTACGATCCTCTTTTTCTAGTAGGTGAAACAGGGCGACGTTCGGCAGAACTGTCCTTGGAAGAAAAAAATCAGATTTCCCATCGAGCTCTGGCAGCCAAGAAACTTTTGGAGGGATTTGCAGCATGGCAAAAACAGTGATTGTGATGAGTGATTCTCATGGGGATCGCCAAATTGTTGAAGAAATAAAAGAAAAATACTGGGAACAAGCGGCAGCTATTTTCCATAATGGGGATTCTGAGCTAGAGACGACTGACCCGATATGGAAAGGGATCCGAGTCGTTAGGGGAAACTGCGATTGGGGGAATTTCCCTGATGACGTGATTGCGACAGTAGACGGTGTTTGTATTGCACAGACACACGGTCATCTTCAAGGGATTAACTACGGGTGGAGTCGCTTGGACTATTGGGCAGAAGAGGAGAAGGCAGACATCTGCCTGTATGGCCATCTTCATGTTCCTGCTGTTGAGTTGAGAGGGGGTATTCTCTTTCTCAATCCCGGGTCAATTAGTCATCCCAGAGGCCTGATTAGGGAGTGCCTCTACGCAAAGATAGAGATATTTGACAGCCATTACCACATTGAATTTCTGACCCGTGATCATGAGGTTTATTCAAGTTTGACGAGGGATATAAGACGATGATTAACAAGCATTTTGAAGACTATTTAGCACAGAAAGCGACAGACTTTTTAATACCCGCAGAGAATTTGGCAGTCCTCATTGATACGCATAACATGGACCATGCAAAACTCTTACTCAGCCACATGACCTATTCGAGGGTTCCCGTGGTGACTAAGGAAGGTTTGTTCGTTGGAACGATTGGCCTGACAGAGATTACCAAATATCAGTTGGAAAATGATATAAGGAGTACAGAGCTCAATCAGGATATTCGTAAACTTGTCAAGACAGATCTTTTTTGCCTAGAAGAAGACTACCAATTGGAGCAGGTCATGCGTGAGTTAATAGAGGTCTCTTTTTTACCTGTCGTGGACAAGTCGGGACGTTTTAAGGGGATTATTACACGGAAGGTCGTCTTAAAGGCCATTAATAGCCTTTTACATGGGTTTGGAGACCGCTATCTTATTGGTGAGAAAAATGACCGCAATTGAAGATTTTTTGGCACAAAAAAGCCTGTCTCAAAATTCTCAAGCGGCTTATCGGTACGATTTAGAACAGTTTCGTCAGGTCGTTGATGGTGAGTTAACCGCAGAGAAACTCAAGGTCTATCAAACATTTTTGAGAGGTCTTAAGCCCAGAGCCCAAAAACGCAAACTCTCGACAATCAATCAGTTCCTTTATTACCTCTATGAAACGGGGCAAGTCCCCGTCTATCATAAGGTGAAAGGGTCTAGACATCACCTGCTAGCAAAGACCACCTATCATCGCCTAGATCTGGCGAGCTTGAGGGTGAAGACAGAGCATCAAAAAGGGCAATTAATCGCCCTACTCATCACCTATCTGGGTTTACAGCCTAGCGAGTTGATGACCTTAGAAAGTGCGGCTTTTGATCTGGACTTCAAGGTGGTCACTGTTATGCGAGGAACAAAAAAACGTCTTCTTAAACTACCAGATGTCCTTGTCCCCTATCTGCAACCGCATTTGGAAGGGCATTACCTTTTTGATAAGTCAGGGCAAAGCTATTCTCGGCAATGGTTTTTTACACAGCTAAATGCTTTCTTAGAAGAGATTGGCCTTCCTGACCTAACCGCTCAAAAATTGCGAGACCAGTACATTTTGTCTCAATTAGCGGATCAGAGAAGTTTAACTGATATTGCTCACTCACTGGGATTAAAATCAGTTACCACTTTAGAAAAATATGTAAGTAGCGATGGATATAAAAATTAAGGATTTTGAAGGTCCCTTGGATCTTTTACTTCATCTAGTGTCCAAGTATCAGATGGATATCTACGATGTCCCTATTACAGAGATTATTGAACAATATTTGGCCTATATTGCGACCCTAAAAGCGATGCGATTAGAAGTTGCGGGAGATTATATGCTAATGGCTAGTCAGCTCATGTTGATAAAGAGCCGCAGGCTCTTGCCCAAGCTGGTTGAGGAGTCGCCAGATACCAGTGATCTGGAGTTGGACTTGCTCAGTCAGATTGAGGAATACCGTCAATTTAAGCTTCTGAGCCAAAAATTAGAAGAACAGCACACGATCCGTTCTCAGCATTTCTCCAAACCCAAGCTGGATCTCATTTATGATGATGTGACCTTGGTTAAAAACAAAACAGAAATTGATATCTTTTTGGCCTTTTCTCAAGTCATGGCAGCAAGAAAGCTGGACTTTAAGCAGACCCATACAACCATTTCTGCGGACGAGCATAAGATTGAGGACATGATGGCTCTGGTGCAAGAAAAATGCCAGCTTCACAAGCAAGTAGCATTGGAAGAGATTTTCCGAGAGAGCCAGTCTATAGATGAGCTAATTACCTTATTTTTAGCAATCTTAGAGCTAATCAAAACCCAAACCCTAACAGCCATTCAGGAAGAAAATTTTGGACAAATATATGTGAGGAGGGTCGCCTATGAGTCGATTAGCTGAAATTGAGGCCCTGCTTTTTATTGCAGGTGAAGAAGGACTAAGCCTGAGAGAGATGGCAGAAGTGCTGGATCTCCCTCTGACAGGCTTGAATCAGTCCTTAGAAAAACTAGCCGTCAAGTATCAGGCAGATGAAGACTCTAGTTTGGCTCTCCTTGAGTCCTCTAATAGGTACCGCTTGGTCACAAAAGATACCCATGCGGACTTATTGCGGAAGTATTCAAGGACACCGATTAACCAGACAATGTCACGCGCCTTACTTGAAACCCTGTCTATCGTCGCCTATAAGCAGCCAATCACTCGAATTGAGGTAGACGAGATTCGGGGGGTCAACTCTAGCGCAGCTTTGACCAAGCTCTTAGCCTTTGACTTGCTAAAAGATGTTGGGCGAAAAGAGGTGATTGGGCGCCCCAGGTTATATGCAACGACAGATTATTTTTTGGACTTCATCGGCATCAATCATTTAGAAGAGCTTCCGGAGATTTCTGAACATGACTTGCAACAGGAAGAAAGCCAACTGTTTATAGAAAAAACGGATACTACAGCAGAAAATCCAGAAGAATTGGCAAAGAAAATAGAGGACTAAGAAAGATAATGTGAGCGCTAAGAAGCATCGCTTTTAATTGTCTTGCTATCTACGAGGAAAGAAAATGAGAATCAATAAATTTATCGCCCATTCGGGTGTCGCCAGTCGTCGTAAGGCAGAAGAACTGATAAAAAAAGGCTTAGTCACTATTAATGGTCAAGTGATTACAGAGTTTGCCCTTACCGTTAAGTCTGGTGACCGTGTAGAGGTTGAGGGTCTCCCGATTTATAACGAGGAGAAAGTCTACTACCTTCTTCACAAGCCACGAGGGGTTATTTCATCGGTTTCAGATGATAAGGGGCGAAAGACAGTCCTTGACCTCTTGCCTGAGGTTAAAGAGCGGATCTATCCTGTCGGTCGCCTAGACTGGGACACATCAGGTGTTTTGATCTTGACCAATGATGGAGATTTTACGGATAAGATGATTCATCCTCGAAATGAAATCAATAAGGTTTATGTTGCTCGTGTTCAAGGAATCGCAGATAAAGAGAAGCTTAGACCCTTGACCCGAGGGATTACAGTTGATGGGAGAAAGACCCAGCCGGCTGTTTATAAGATTCTTAAAGTTGATCCTGTCAAACAGCGTTCGGTGGTAGAGCTGACGATCCATGAAGGGCGTAATCATCAGGTCAAGAAAATGTTTGAAGCCGTCGGAATGCCAGTTGATAAGCTATCTCGAACCTGTTTTGCCCATTTAGATTTAACAGGCTTACGTCCCGGGGAGTTTCGCCGTCTCAACAAAAAGGAAATTTCAAAGCTTCATGAAGAAGCGGTACGTCAAAAATAAGCATGAGAAAGTGTTTAATTGCTATGGTTCGCTGGTATCAGCGCTTCATCTCACCACTCACCCCACCTAGCTGTCGCTTTCAGCCCACTTGCTCTAACTATATGATCGAGGCGATTGACAAACATGGGATCAAAGGTGTCTTAATGGGGATTTGTCGTCTTTTACGCTGTCACCCATTTAGTGAAGCAGGTGAAGATCCTGTACCTGACCACTTTAGCCTCAGACGGCAGAGAGGCAAAAAGAGGAAGTGAAGCATACGGGATTTAAAAGAGGATTTCTTAAGCTTGAGAGAGGGCAGACGTCTGTCCTTTTGTCATTTTTACTGATAAAATTGACCAAGTGTTTGGCAAGGATAATGTCATCTTAGCCTCTCACAGTAGCGATACCGATCAGGAGATTGGCTTTACCAAACTCTTGACCTATAAAGATGGCAGTGTGAACTCCAAGAGAGCACTTGATGTGAGCCAACTCCTCTTAAAGGAGGGTGACCTCATGACCGTTTATCAAAGTAGCGATCAGACTTATTACACCTTTAAAGTCAGCCTGATACAAGGTGATGACACGGTTGATCATTCTGTGACAACGGATTTGTTGGCGGATATTGAAGGTAAGCCGCAGCTAACCCTTTACGCCTGTGTCAAGGTTGGAGACAATGAAGATGGACGGCTGATTGTCCAGGCGGACTTTGTGTCATCTTCTAATGGCTAAAAAGAGTGCCCTATCCCGTTAAGGATAGGGTTTTTGGATTTTCTCCGCTGAAAATATTCTTTTAACGAATAGGTGGTTTTGGCTCCTAAAGGTAGCGGAAGGTTCGGTTTTTAGACATTAAAAGGCAATAAAGCTTCCGTTAACTTTTTTGGGAATTATCTTCTGGAATTTTTTATAAAAAAGAGGTTAAAACCCTTGACAAAAATACTCAGAATGGTATACTAAAGGAGCAATTGATTAGCTTAAATCAAACCTGTTGTGATTTAAGTTAACCAATAGGGAAACCATGCCAGTTGCTGAGCCAGACTCCGACTGGTGTGGTTGTTTTTTGACTAAAATAAGCCTCCTCT
>DIXV01000138.1:80156-87370 GCA_002436115.1 Streptococcus sp. UBA6071
CGTACTGCTAGCGAAATAGAAGTTCATCTACGAGAGAAAGGAAACGATGACGGAGAAACAGACACGCAATCATATTGTCCTCTTTGAACCGCAAATTCCTCAAAATACAGGCAACATAGCTCGCACCTGTGCGGCAACGAATAGCCCACTTCACATTATTCGTCCCATGGGCTTTTCTATTGATGACCGTAAGATGAAACGAGCAGGACTTGATTATTGGGATAAGTTGGAGATTTATTTTTATGATGGCTTAGCTGACTTTTTAGAGCAAGAGCCCGAATCGCTTCATTTGATTTCAAAGTTTTCGCCCAAAGTCTACTCAGAGGAACATTTTGCAGATGATCGGGAACATTATTTCCTTTTTGGACGTGAGGACAAAGGTTTACCAGAGGACTTTATGCGGAGCTATGCTGATAGGACTTTACGGATTCCCATGAATGATGAGCATGTTCGAAGCCTTAATGTCTCGAATGCCGTTTGCATGATTGTCTATGAGGCGCTACGCCAGCAAGACTTCAAAGGCCTTGAACTGGTCCATACTTATGAAGCTGATAAGCTCAAGTGACTACCAAAAAGAGAGCACTGTCAGCAGACAGATGCCTCTCCATTAAAAGACCAGCAGAAGTGCTGGTCTTTTGTCTTGCCCTCTTTAAACCATATTCATGGCCATAGCAATAGCGTAAAGAGACCTCTAAGAAGCAGGAGGTATTAAAAAAGTCCTAAACGTTTAAGGACGAGAAGGGCTTTTTTGATAGAGAGGAGTGAAAGACATCACTTTTTATGTTGGAGAGGTTAGTTTGTTTTTCTCTCTAGTTTGACCACTGCTTCGGTTCTAGCTGTATGGGGGAACATATCAACGGATTGAATGTAGTCAACCTTATACTGCTTACTTAATGTTACGAGGTCACGTGCTAGTGTGGACACATTGCAGGAGACATAGACCATCTTTTTGGGAGGGTAATTGAGAATGGTATGGAGTAGCTGTCTATCTAATCCTGTTCGTGGGGGATCAACAATCAAGGCATCTGCTCGGTAGCCCTCGGCATACCATTTTGGTATAATCACTTCAGCTTGTCCAGTTTCATAATGTGTATTGTCTAATCCTAGGCGAGCGGCATTTTTTTTGGCATCTTCAATCGCTTCAGGAATAATATCCATACCTCGTAACGATTTGACCTTATCCCCAAAGGCTAAACCAATAGTTCCGACTCCACAATACGCATCAATCAGGTGGTCATCTCTTCCAACATCCAAAGCCTTAACCACTTCAGTGTAGAGAGTTTCCGTTTGTTCGGGGTTGAGTTGATAGAAAGCGCGTGGAGAAAGGGCGAAATGATAGGACAGAACGCCTTCCAAAATAGTTGGTTCTCCCCATAAGATTTTGGTTTGTTTCCCGTAGATATCGCTGGTTTTGGATGAGTTGAGATTAAAGGCCACGGTTTTTATCTGGGGAAAAGCTGTGCTTAACTCTCGGATAAGAGCGTCCAGAGAAAGGGGCTTTGAGGAAACAAAAATCAGGTGCATGTGTTGACTTGACTGAGCCTTTCGAATCATGACGGTTCGTATTCCTGCTGACTGCCCTTCCTTGTAAATGGGAATACGGTGTCTTTCCAACAAGAAAGTTACCTTATTGATGACTTTTTGGGTCTGTGGTTCTTGGACGAGACAGTCTTGTAAGGGGATCAAATGATGGGAGTTCTGGGCATAAAGTCCTGCGACAACTTTTCCCTTAATCTTCCTGATTTGGAATTGGAGTTTAAAGCGGTAATGGGTGGGTTTTTCCATACCTAAGGTAGGATAGATCGTATAGGTTTCGTAACCAGATGGCTTAAATTTCTTTAAGGCTTGCCGAATCAAATCTTCCTTAAAGCTCAATTGCTGATCATAGCGGAGGTGCATGATTTGGCACCCTCCACAGGTATCGTAGACGGAGCAAGCAGGTGAAACACGAAAGGGTGATTTTTTAGTGATTTTAAGGAGTTTGGCAATGATGAAGTTGGGTTTGATACTCATTACCTGACAGACGACCTCTTCCCCCTTGAGAGCCCCATCAACAAAGACCAGTGTTTTTTTGTAAAAACCGATCCCTTCACCATTAATCCCTAAGCGTTTTATTTTTAGAGGAATTGTTTGTTTGAGTGTTACATTCATAAAACCATTATACCATGTTATCCTTCAGAGGGACAATGCCCTAGACAGCTTTAGGTGTGAGGGAGCTTATTTTTAACGAATTATTAGTAAACGCTTGACATCTTCTTCTGAAAAGAGGTAGAATAGACGTAATCAGAAGAAGTAGGTTTACCTGAGTTTTCAGAAAGCTAGCGGTTGTTGAGAGTTAGTAACAGGGTAAAGTGAAATGGGCTGATGCCAGACATTGAAGAGAAGCAATAGTCTTCAGGTAGGTACACCTTATCGTACAACTCCTTGTTAGAGGAGGTTGAGATGACGAAGCCCTTGGTTTGTTTATTTTCGTCAATTGAGGTGGCACCGCGCTAGTTGATTTTAGACGCCCTCGCACAGATTTTTCTGTGTGAGGGTTTTTGTATGGGCTCGACAATCTCCCACTCAAATAAAGGATTGAGAAACCTTAAGGGTAAGGAGGAGGCCAAAGAAAGAGACAGCTGTCTTACGTTCAACATAGGAGTGAGGCCTACTGAAAGAAGCGTTTGGTAGGTCATGCGATGCCTAAAGAAGAGAAGGAGGTTCTTATGCAACAGGTTATTCCAGCCGATATTTTAACCCCTATATTGGCCTATATGCGACTTCAGGGGAGTCAAAAGGTTATTCTGGAGTCCATTCCCAGAGAAAAAGAAAATGCACGGTTTTCTATTATTGCCTATAACCCTGTTTTTGAAATAAAATATGCAGAAGGTATTCTGACTAAAAACGGGGAGATAGTTGATGCAGACCCTTTGGACTTTCTTTATGCCTTAACCGTTAAAAAGACGTCAGAAAGTGACCTTCCTTTTACAGGTGGGGCTATAGGCTTTGTCGCTTATGACATGATTAGTCTCTATGAGGCTATTGGAGATTTGCCAGCTGATACGATTGGTCTGCCAGATATGCATTTCTTTATGTATGAGTCTTATCTCATTTTTGATCATAAGAAAGAAAAAGTTGTTGTTATCGAAGAGAACACTTACAGTGGCCGTTCAGAAGAGAGTTTGACCTTGGCCTTAGAACAAGTCTTAAGAGACCTTCAAGCTCCGATACCTGAGAAAGCCCTGTCCTATGACCTGCATAGTCTGTCTTTTAAGAGCCACTTGGAAAAGGCAGCATTTGAGAAGATGGTCACCAAAGCCAAGCAACGCATTCGCCAAGGCGATATGTTCCAGTGCGTGCTTAGCCAACGCTTTTCAGCTGATATCACAGGGAAACCACTGGATTTTTATCGCAATTTACGAGTGACCAATCCGTCAAATTACCTTTACTTTTATGATTTTGATGATTACCAGATTGTCGGTGCTAGTCCAGAGAGTCTAGTCTCTGTTAAGAATGGTCTTGTAACAACCAATCCAATCGCAGGAACACGACCGCGTGGTAAGTCTGATGAAGAGGATAGACAGCTTTCAGAAGAGCTGTTAAATGATGCAAAGGAAGTAGCAGAACATCGTATGCTGGTTGACTTAGGGCGGAACGACATTGGCAAAATTTGCCAAAATGGCAGTGTTCAGCTAAGTAAATACATGGAAGTGGAATACTTTCGATATGTCATGCATTTGACCAGTGTGGTCAAAGGGAGACTCTTGCCTCACTTGACAGCAATGGATGCCCTCAAATCAACTCTGCCAGCTGGGACAGTGTCAGGGGCACCAAAAATTCGAGCCATGCAACGTATCTATGAGCTTGAACACGAAAAGCGAGGGCTTTATGCGGGAGCTATCGGCTACTTATCGGCTAATGGGGATATGGATTTTGCGATTGCTATCCGTACCATGGTGATTAAAGATCAGAAGGCTTATATTCAGGCTGGTGCAGGGATTGTCTATGATAGTATTCCAGAAAATGAATTTTATGAAACGCTTAATAAAGCCAAGGCAATGATTCGGATAGGAGATAGGTAATGATACTACTGATTGATAATTACGACTCGTTTACCTATAATCTCGCCCAATACATAGGGGAATTCACAGAGGTTAAGGTTATGCGAAACGATGCGGATGGTTTAGCTGCTGAGGCAGAAAAGGCAGATGGTCTTGTTTTTTCGCCAGGACCAGGTTGGCCGGCAGATGCAGGAGAAATGGAAGGCCTGATAAGGACTTTTGCGGAAAAGAAACCCCTTTTGGGGATTTGTCTAGGTCACCAAGCGATTGCAGAGGTGTACGGCGGTAAGTTAGCCTTGGCTAAGAATGTGATGCATGGCAAGCAGAGTGATATGGCACTTCAGACAAAATCACCGATCTTTGCAGGGCTTGCCAATCAGGTGCCTGTTATGCGTTACCACTCTATTGTTATAGAAGAGGTGCCTGAGGCATTTGAGGAAACAGCAAAAACTCTAGATGACGGTGAAATTATGGCCATTCAGCACAAAACCCTACCAATCTATGGCCTCCAGTACCATCCTGAAAGCATCGGAACGCCTGACGGCTTACGCATGATTGAGAATTTTGTCAAACAGGTCTACGCCTAGATAAGGCTAGGTCAACTGAGCTTGTTGAGGCAAGGTTCAGTGTCGTTGCTTCGACTAGACAGTCCATGAAAGCACAGTACCCTAAAAGGGGCTGAGAAATCGATGTGTTGTCCAAAACCAACCGTAGCCTGTCACCATTCTAAACGAAAAAGGAGAAAAGATGAAAACCATTTACAACAAACTTTTAGCCCAACAGGATCTGACAGAAAATGAGGTGCGAGAGATTTTTGACACGATTTTAAAGGGCGAGCTTTCAGATGTTCACCTGTCAGCCTTTCTCATGGGCTTAAGGATGAAAGGAGAGACGGTTTCAGAAATTGTCGGTGTCGTCCGTGCCTTGAAGGATCACGCCTTACAGTTGCCCATAGATTGTGATGATGCCATGTGTAATTGTGGGACGGGTGGAGACCAATCTTATAGCTTTAATATTTCGACGACGGCCTGTTTTATCCTAGCTGCTGGAGGGATTCGGATAGCTAAAGCGGGGAATCGTTCGATTTCGTCTAAATCTGGTTCGGCAGATGTTTTGGAAGAATTAGGCATTAACATTTCTGCTGAGCCTGATGTCCTAGCAAAAGCCTTGAAAGAAGTGGGATTGGCATTTGTTTTTGCACAAACCATGCACCCAGCCATGCGCTTTATCGGACCTGTCAGAAGGGAATTAGGCATTCCGACCATCATGAATCTTGTCGGCCCCCTAGCGAATCCGCTGGCTCTTGAGACCCAACTAATGGGGATTTACCGTGGGGATTTACAGAAAGAAGTGGCTCAGACGATGGATAGGTTGGGACGTCGGAGAGCACTAATCATTACAGGGCCAGATAATATGGACGAGGCTGCTCTTTATGGCATAAATCACTACACTCTCCTTGATCAGGGACAGATTAGTCAGGGAAGGTTCACTTATGAGGATTTAGGGATGAAACGGGTTGAGCCATCAGACATTAAGGGGGGCGATGCCAAGGAAAATGCTAAAATCCTACTTAGTGTTCTCAAAGCAGAAGCAAGCCCTTACCTTGAAACGACCGTTTTAAATGCTGGTCTTGGTTTTTATGCTAATGGGAAAACGGACTCCATTAAAGAAGGCATTCGTCTTGCCCGTCAGTTGATTGCGGACGGTTCTGCTTACGCTAAACTTCAAGAGTTACAGGAGGTACAGTTATGACCACAGAATTCCTAGAAACGATTCTAAAGCAAAAGAGAAAAGAAGTGGCAGGTATGGTCATGGAAGACCTAATGCCTCGTCGTCAAACCTATCGTCTCTTTGATTTTTTGAAGGAAAAGCAAGATAAGCTACACATTATTGCAGAAATAAAAAAAGCAAGTCCTAGCTTAGGGGATATCAATCTGGATGTGGACCTTGTTTCCCAAGCTAGACGTTATGAGGAAGCAGGGGCTGCCATGATTTCTGTCTTAACGGATGAGGTTTTTTTCAAGGGGAGCATAGACTACCTTCGCCAAATTTCACAGATAGTGTCTATTCCGACCTTGGCAAAAGACTTTATTATTGATGAAAAACAGATTGTTCGTAGTCGAAATGCAGGGGCAACGGTTATTTTGCTTATCGTTGCGGCTTTGTCAGAAAAACGTCTTAAGGCGCTCTATGCATTTGCGAGTGGGTTGGGCTTGGAAGTCTTGGTGGAAGTCCACAATCTTCCTGAACTCGAGATTGCCCACCGTATAGGTGCTGAGATGATTGGGGTCAATAACCGTAATTTAGTGACCTTTGAGGTAGACATTAATACCAGTCTTGAACTCTCAACCCGTTTTAAAGCTGATAAGGTCTATGTCTCTGAATCAGCCATTTTAAGTAGCCGTGATGCTGAAGCTGTCGCAGATTACTTTGATGCCATCCTTGTTGGAACGGCCTTGATGCAGGCAGCTAATGTTGCAGATAAGATGAAGGAGCTAGCCATTGACAAAGGTTAAAATTTGTGGCTTATCCACTCCTGAGGCGGTTGCGACGGCGGTCACTAGCGGAGCTGATTATGTCGGCTTTGTCTTTGCCCCTAGCAAGCGTCAGGTAACTTTAGCAGAAGCCCACAACTTGGCTAAAAGCATTCCAGACTCAGTCCAAAAAGTTGGTGTTTTTGTCAGCCCCAGTCTGGTAGAACTTGAAGAGGCTATCTTAAGTGTGCCACTTGATTTGGTGCAGGTGCATGGAGAGTTTGCTGACGCCATGGCCGCTAAGCTTTCAAAGCCACTTATTCGTGCTGTTCCGATTTCAGGGAAACCCAGTCAGCTAAGTAGCCAAGCAGATTTCTTGCTTTTTGATGCTCCTGTCGCTGGCTCAGGGGCGACCTTTGACTGGCAGTTATTGGCAGATAAAGACATCAGTCAGCCCTTCTTTATTGCAGGCGGTTTAAGCGTGGAAAATGTTGCTCAAGCACAAGCTGTTTTTCAACCCTATGGTGTTGATGTTTCCTCTGGCGTAGAAACTGATGGCAATAAGGATTTGGCTAAGATTAAGGCATTTATAGAAAGGGTGAAGGCATGACTTATCAACAACCTAACGAAAATGGATTTTTTGGGGATTTTGGGGGACGTTTTGTCCCTGAAACCTTGATGACAGCGATTCTTGAAC
>DIXV01000138.1:87599-88117 GCA_002436115.1 Streptococcus sp. UBA6071
CAGTATGTTGGGCGTGAGACCCCTCTCTATTTTGCTAAGCGTTTGACGGCGCATTGTGGAGGGGCTAAGATTTATCTTAAGCGTGAAGATCTCAATCATACAGGGGCTCATAAGATTAATAACTCTCTCGGTCAGGTGCTCCTAGCCAAGTACATGGGAAAGAAAAAAGTCATAGCAGAGACGGGTGCTGGTCAGCACGGAGTTGCTACGGCGACAGCTGCAGCTCTTTTTGATATGGACTGTACCATCTATATGGGTGAGGAAGATGTTGAGCGCCAAGCACTTAATGTTTTTCGAATGGAACTTCTAGGGGCCAAGGTCCATAGGGTCAGGGAAGGATCTCGCGTGCTAAAGGATGCTGTTAATGCAGCTCTGCGTGCTTGGGTAGCCGAGGTTGAGGACACTCACTATGTTATGGGATCTGTCTTGGGGCCTGCTCCTTTCCCTGAAATTGTCCGTGACTTCCAAAGTGTTATTGGTCGAGAGACCAAGCGTCAGTTTGCGGAACTTTCTGATGG
>DIXV01000135.1:0-7648 GCA_002436115.1 Streptococcus sp. UBA6071
AATTCCTTCATCGAAACAGTGCCTTAATTGTGACTGATGATATAGTTGTAAACTTCTTGCCCTGCGATAGCCCCATCTCCAACAGCTGTCGTAATTTGACGAAGGTCTTTTTGACGAATATCTCCTACAGCATACAAACCTGGTAATGAGGTGCCCATCTGCTGATTGGTCACTACCCAACCAGCTTCATCCGTTACCCCTAAATCCTTAACCATTTCAGTCATAGGGTCTAATCCAACATAAATAAAGACAGCCCCACAGTTCATTTCAGAAAGAACTCCTGTTTGGGTATCCTTGAGAACGACTCCTGTTACCTGCCTTTCATCTCCTTTGATTTCTTGAACCGTCTTGTTCCAAGCAAAGTTGATTTTATCATTTTGAAAGGCTCGTTGTTGTAATACCTGCTGAGCACGTAGTTCATCTCTTCGATGGACAATTGTTACCGAATTGGCAAATTGCGTAAGGTATACAGCCTCCTCAACAGCGGAATCTCCTCCCCCGACAACTACTATGTCTTGATTTCGAAAGAAGGCACCGTCACAGACCGCACAGTAAGAGACACCACGGCTGTTGTAAACAGCCTCTCCAGGGACGTCCAACAGGCGATGAACAGCACCCGTTGCTAAAATAACGGTCTTGGCATCAAATGACCCTTCCTCGGTAATGACACGCTTAAACGTCCCATGCTCCTCTATATGTTGAACGAATGCATAGATGTTCTCAACCCCGAATTTTTCTAAAGGTTCATACATCTTCATGGACAAATCAGGGCCAGAAATTGATTCAAAACCAGGGTAATTTTCAATATCGGCTGTATTGTTCATTTGTCCACCAGGGACACCACGCTCAATAAGCCCAACTTTGAGGTTAGCACGACTCGCATACAGAGCTGCTGTCATCCCTGCCGGACCCGAACCTATAATTAATGTATCATACATGTTTGCTATCATTTCCCTTTCCTAAACTATCAAACCTTTAAAAACAAAAAAGAAAACCTCTCTACCTTAAAAAGCGTAGGGAGCTTTCGTTTAAAACGCACTTTACTTCTATCTCAATGAGAGAAAACGATCACTTTTTTCTAATTTTTCACTTAACTTTCACGTAGAAGTTACTGGGAGTTTGCAGGCCAATAGAAAAGCTCCGACTGTAACTCTCTGAAGAAAATTAAACACGTAACATCAGTAAAATCCCCATCATGGCAAAAGACAAAATAGGAATCGTCATGACAGAAATCACTAATGCTTCATAGAGCGTGGCTTGACGTGCTTTAAGCGTTTTGTCCTTCTTCCGAATAGCCCTTATAAAAAGCCATATAGCTCCGAGAAGAAAGACTAAGATACTTGTTAACATCAAACCTTGTAAATATAAACTTAAAATTTGTGCGAGCATAACATCACCTATAAATTAGTATAACATTCAGATAGTAAAAAGCCAACTAAACGGCCTGGCGTTTATAGTTGGCAAAGAATTCTTTTGTCCTTGCGCGTTTCGGAGAGTTAATGAGTTCGTCTGGTGTTCCTGACTCAATGATATGTCCCTTATCAAGAAACAGCACCTTATCCGCTACCTGCTGAATGAAAGCCATGTCATGGCTGACCAAAATCATCGTTTGACCTGCCTGAGCTGCATTAGCAATAGCTTTTTCTACCTCACCAACCAACTCTGGGTCTAGAGCAGAAGTTGGTTCGTCCAGAAGGAGGACATCTGGATTCATCGCAAGAGCCCTTGCCAGAGCAACCCGCTGCTTCTGACCACCCGACAAGTGTTGAGGGTAGTGGTTTTCGCGATCTGATAAGCCAACTTTTTGCAGTTCTTTTCTAGCGATTTTGGTCGCTTCCTCGTCTGAGAGATGCTTGACCACAGTCAACCCTTCCTTGACATTCGCTAGAGCTGTTTTTCGAGAAAATAAGTTGAATTGCTGAAAGACCATGGCTAATTTACGGCGCAAAAGCAAAATTTCTTCTTTTTTGATTGTTTGAAAGTCAACCTTGAAATCATCAATTTCTAAAGTTCCAGCCTTTGGAATTTCCAGATAGTTAAGCGAACGTAAAAGCGTTGATTTTCCCGCCCCAGATGAGCCAACCAAGGCAATAACTTGTCCCTTTTCCACCTCAAAGCTAATGTGGTCTAAAACCTTCTGACCAGAAAAAGTTTTACTTAAATGACTAATTTTTATCATCAGCGGTCACCCCCTACTATTTCAACATCTAAGGCAGGAACTTCAACCTTGCCTTCTGGTGAATCTATAGACATCTTACGCTCAACAGCTCGTCCAAATTGCTCAATCAAAATATTAACGAGCCAATAAATTAAAGCCACCGATAAGAAACGTTCAAAGTATCTATAATTTTCCCCACCAAGTATTTCAGCCTGAGCATAAATCTCGGTAATCCCTGCACTAAACGCAAGAGAGGTTCCCTTGGTTAAACCGATTAAGGTATTAATCAAAGTTGGGGTAGCCACTACTGCTGCATTAGGAATGATGATGCGACTGTACACTTGACGATTGGTCATCCCTAAGCTTCTGGCCGCTTCGATTTCTCCCGAGTCAACAGATTGGATTGCAGCACGAATGGTTTCACTCGCGTAGGCTGCCTCATTAAAAGCAAAAGTAATGATAACAAAGAGACCTGCGGGGACATCTGTGATATTTAACTCTGTCCCAAATCTTAAATTGATGGCCTTTAGAATCAAAGGAATCCCATTGTAGGTTAACATAAGCTGAACCAGAATAGGAGTCCCCCGTAAGAAAGAAACAAAGAAAGCCTGAATAGGATAAATAACAGGAACCTTATTGACCTTAACAATAGCAAAAACCAATGCTAGAATGAGACCAAAAAAAGCGCCACCTAATGTCATGCCAAGGGTAACAGGCAGTTTAGCAATAATCTGAGGGATGCCATCAAAGACCGCTCTTAGATTAAAGATTTGCCATTCTGGAATAAGAGACATTAGGCCGTCATACCAGCTACTTAGGATATTCATCAATTAATACTCCTCTTTCAAAAACACATAATAACCATTATACCATGTGATTGTTTAGATGAGTAATATATATTTTTTATCTCATTGATAGGCAAAAATTAAGTCTAAAAGGACTGGCGTTTCCCTTTTCGTTCGTTTCTAGCTCGAGACCTATTTTCGGCTCGTCTCTCACGTTTACGTTTCTCCTCAATTTTCCAGCCAATCTTCTTTTTATAGGCAGGCTTAACCTTTTTCTTTTTTTTCTTAAGCAAGCCAATCATTTCAATGTCTAACTTTTTCTGAGTCTTTTCACGGTTACTACGGCGATCACGTTCATAAGTCGCTTGAAATTCCCCATTTTTGATTTCCATTGGGAAAAAGCGGATGCCTAGCTTTTCTAATTCACGAATGTCAGTATCATCACTAGGTTGATAGAGAGTAATGGCTATCCCTGATAAGCCGTTTCTTCCTGTACGCCCAACACGATGAATAAAAAATGATAAATCTCGAGGAATCGCATCATTGATAACATGACTAACGCCCTCAATATCAATCCCTCTCGCTGCTAAATCAGTGGCCACAATATAGTCAAAATCCAAATGTTTAATCTGATTCATAACACGTTTACGCTCTCTGGGAGGGATATCACCATGTATCTTGGCAACTCGCAGACCATTTTCACTTAAATAGTTATGGAGCTCATCTGCCCTTGTCTTGGTATTGACAAAAATCATGGCTAGGTAAGGCTGGAGAATCTTAGTCATCTCTAAAATCTGAGCGTTTTTATTTCGACCTTTAGTTGAGATAAGCCAATTTTCAATCGTATCTGAAATAACCGTTTTTGTCTTAATCTGCTCAATCACAGGGTTAGAAAGGTATTTCTTCAAAAAAGGCTGGAGACTTTGTGGGATTGTTGCCGAAAACACCATAAATTGGAGGTCTTTAGGTAAACTAGCTGCAATCTTGTCCACCTCGTTTAAAAACCCAAAATCCAGTGTCATATCAGCTTCATCAACTACCAAGCAAGTCGCCTTATGGATGGCTAAACTTCCCGATTTAACCAAATGATAAAGACGCCCTGGGGTACCAATGACAATATGAGGCTGAGTTGTCCGTAATTTATCCATTTGTCGAGCCTTATCAGTCCCTCCGACAAAGTTAGAAATCCGGATTTCGACATCAGAAAACTGAGCAATTTGCCGAGCTGCCTGATAAATCTGAGTGGCTAACTCTCTACTTGGAGCTGTAATAACCGCCTGAACCTGATCAAGTGTCTCATCCAATTGCTGAAAAATAGGGAGCAAAAACGTGTGCGTTTTTCCCGAACCCGTTTTTGACTCACCAACTAAATCTCGCCCTGATAAAACAATAGGAATCAATTTTTTCTGAACTTCCGTTGCTTCTTCAAAGCCTATTTCTTTCAATGCTACATTAATGTAGTCCTTAAAGTTAAATTGTGTAAATGTCATTATATCCTCTATCTATCCATCTTATGCTTACTATTATATCAGAAAAGTCGAAAATCCGCCTCAAGAGACTGCACAGCCATCTTATGAAAGATTCGACTCTAAAAGTATTTCCTTTTTCGATATTTTTCGGAAAGTCCCTCAGCTTTAAAGCGACGCTTACTAAAGAAGAAAGACAGTAGGGTCTCAACCGCACTGTCTCTTCTTTTTCTTACATATATAGTATAGCAAGAGTCACTAGACTTGCAACTATACCGACCAGCCAGAAGAAAATATCAACCTGCCACTCGCTCCACTCAGACCCCTTTCCAGAGAGACCACCCAGTTCTAGATGGTGATGAAAAGGCGTCATTCGGAAAATGCGTTTCCCTTCCCCTGTTTTCTTTTTGCTGTATTTAAAATAAGCAACCTGTAGCATGACTGATGCTGTTTCTAAAACATAGACCAAGCCAATCACTAGAAGCGTCCATTCTTGGCGCAAGGCGATAGAAATTGCTGCTAACATCGCTCCAAGAGCCAAGCTTCCCACATCACCCATAAAAACTTTAGCTGGCTTACGATTAAAGACGAAAAAGCCAAGTAGAGCACCAATCATTGTGACTATTATTAAAAGAATATCAAACTGACGTTGCACATAGGCAATAACTGCATAAGCGAGCAAGCTGATAACAACTGAAATAGAGGCTAGACCATCAATGCCATCTGTTAAATTAACAGCGTTTGAAAAACCAACCACCCAGAAAAGGACAAAGAAAATATAGAGAACGCCTAGATGGAAGTGCAAACCAAATATATTGATGGCATCCGTCCCACTCGGGCGTACATGCACAAAGTAAAAGATAAGGCCAGCTGCAATCTGAAGAAACATTTTCTGCCAAGGCGTTAGCCCCTCGTTGATCTGTTTGAAGATTTTCAAAAAATCATCCAAAAAACCGATGACACCATAAATGAAAACCAAGGACAGAACACCAATAGTAGCACCCAAGGCAGCGCCATTCAAACCATTAAGAAAACTAAATAGCAAGGAATTGAAAAGACCGACTGCTAGAAAAACCGTCCCCCCCATTGTTGGCGTGCCTGCTTTGGCTTGGTGTTGTTTGACATCTTCATGCATTTGCTGACCGCCAATTCTGGCTTTCTGATAGACTTTAATGAAATAGGGGATGCCTAAGACTGTCAGGCCGAAGGCAAGCAAACCACTTAAAATTGTTAAGGGCATTTTATTCTCCTAGTGTAATTGTTATTTTCTTGACATCCTCTGCTGATGTTTCTGCTTCGACACTCTGCTTGGTGACTCGATTACCCTCACCGTTAAAGGTAACTTTGATACCAGACCACTCCGAAAATTTCTCAACATTTGATTTTGTCCAAGTATACATATCTGGTATTTTAGCCAAATCTCCTGTCCAAAGGAGAACCTGCTGATTGGAAGCCAAATCGCTACCTTCTTTAACCGAGGTTTCTTTAATTTCATTGGAAGAGCCGACTACGATTGGTTGGACTAAGTTCTTCCGTAACTCATTGGAAACTGTTCCAGGCGCCTTTCCGATAATCTTAGGCATCTTGTAAGTCGTCTCTTCTGCAACATAGTCCAAAGCCGTTGTCGGAGCAGTAAGGTTGAGAGCATCTTTCATACGGCTTGCTTCTTCCAAGACAGGAGTTACCACTTCAGTCCAGTAAAGCGTTGCCCAATGTTCTGGTTGCTGAACCATGACATACATGATAAAGTCTGGGTTTTCAGATGGATGCATCGCAACGATGGAATAAATATTATCAAGAGCCCCATTCAAATAACCTCCCCCTTCTTCTTGGGATCTTGGAATTTGAGCTGTCCCCGACTTGACCGCTGCTGGTTGACCGTTAATCTGGATAACAGAGCCTCCCATAGAAGCAGAATAAAGTGTTCCGTAGTTGGGATCTGTCCCTACGGTAACCATATAACCAAGCGTTTGATTGGCTGCTTCAGCAGAAACCGGTTTACCTGATATTTCTTTGGTAGCTTTTCTGGCAGTTTCTGTATTGGGATCATAGATGGCTGATACATACTTAGGTGTTAACATCTCCCCTTCATTTGCTATGGCTGTGAACGCCTTTAGCAACTGAACTTGGGTCACAGAAATCCCTTGACCAAAAGAGGACATGGCAGTTGTGACCACATTATCTGAATTGACCGTACCAAAGCCCTCGTAGTCCATCCCAAAGCGCGTTGGATAACCAAAGTCAAATTTACTGAGATAATTGAGCCAAGTCTCATCTCCCATCGCTTGTTCCAATTTAGTCATACCAATATTAGAGGAATAAGCAAATCCTTGAGCAAAGGTCAGATAACCACCGTCTGTCAGCCCTTGGTTGACTCCCCAGTCGTTAATAGTGGTATCAATAATCGTTAAACTTTCATTATTGTAGACCGCATTGGGATTAAAGTTCCCACTATCAATAGCTGATGCTAAGGTCATCACCTTTATAGTAGACCCTGGTTCATAAGCTTTTTGATAGAGGCTGCTCTCCCAATTGAGGTCAGCCAGACCCTCTTTAGTATCTGCATCAAAGGTTGGCCTTTGAGTCGTTGCTAAGATTTCTCCAGTATCTGCAGCAACCAAGGTCGCACTTGCAACGACACCATTGGCCTTCTCCTGGAAAACGCTCATAGTAGTCTCTAAGTAGGATTGCAAGGGAGCTGACAAGGTTGTATAGACGTCTTTACCATCTACAGGTTTTTGAGTGATGGTCTCGGTTCCGGGCTTGATATTACCAGATGAATCCTTTTCATAGGTGATGATACCATCTCTCCCTGAAAGCATATCATCCAAACTGGCTTCAACACCTGTTTTTCCAACTAAAGACTGAGTGCCATCCTTGTTATCCTCTAGCTGTGCGAACCCAATAAAATGCGAGGCGAAAACCCCATTGGTATAGAGACGCCCAGGACTGGTGCTAAAGCCAATCCCTTTAACCCCTGCTGCTTCTAGAGCCTTTTCAATTTCAGATTTAACACTGAAAGTGATGTTATTCCCTTGAGAGCCGAAAGAAACTTGGTATTGCCCCTTACTTCCCAACTGTTCCTTTACATAAGCTGAATCCAAGCCTAGTTTTTCAGAAAGAATATTGGCAACCGTGTCAAATTGTCCTTCTTGAATATAGAGTTTCTCTCCACTGGCGGAAACATAGTCTTTGTTAATAACAGCATAGATACTATAAGTCGTTGAATCTTCTGCGAT
>DIXV01000135.1:7890-14565 GCA_002436115.1 Streptococcus sp. UBA6071
GCCCCAGCTGATAAATCTTTGCCAAATTTCTTATCTGTAATAACGATAATCGCAAAATTAACCAAGAAGACAAAAAAGAGAGAAATGGCTAAAATGCTTAGTGCTATCCCTACCCTTTTCCTATTTTTTAATGGGGTTTCACGCCCTTCTAGGGCAAATTTAAAAAGTCTTCGTTTCTTACTCATCCCTAAAACCTCATCTATTCTGGTAAGCCTTTATTATCTGTTTGGAAGGTTAGACCAGCCTCCTCTGCAATATCCATCAAGCGGTTATAACGTGTTAATTCATTAATTTCTTGCTTAGCGTTTTCGAGATCCAATTCTTCAACATCAATCTCTGCTTGAAGTTTTGTCATCTGAGATTGAACTTGCAGAAGATTGGATTGCATATAAATAATTCCTGTGGCCATTACTAGAGCTGTTAACACAATGCTACTATAAAACGCCTTTTCCATACGTGAAAATGTTTTGATGCGTTGTTTAACGATTGCTTCAATGGTTGGTTTAAATTCCTCATCTCTTGCCATACTTCCCCCTATTATTCATCATAATTTTCGTGCCACTCGTAGCTTAGCAGAATGTGCACGATTATTAGCCTCACCCTCTTCTTGACTCGGCAATATAGGCTTACGATTAACCAGTTCCAGCTCTGGCTTTAGGTGTTCGGGAATAATTGGTAACCCTTTGGGTAAATTCACCGTTGCCTTTTCTTTAAAGATTTGTTTTGTTAGTCGATCTTCCAGAGAATGAAAAGTGATTACAGCAATTCGTCCATCTGATTTTAGCAGATCAATTGCCTGGTGCAAAGATTCTTTAGCTGCTCCTAGCTCATCATTAACTTCAATACGGATAGCTTGAAAAATTTGTTTGGCAGGATGCCCTTTTTTCTTTAATTCCTTAGCAGGTTTAGCTGATTTGATCAGTGTAACTAGCTCAGTCGTTGTCTCAATAGGTTTGATGCGTCGTGCTTGTTCGATCTTTCGAGCAATCTGTTTGGCAAATTTATCCTCGCCATACCTAAAAAAAATCCGCACCAAGTCATGGTAGTCATAATTATTGACAACCTCATAAGCCGTTAGGGACTGTGTCTGGTCCATCCGCATATCAAGACGAGCGTCCTTTTTGTAAGAAAATCCTCGTTCCCGCTCATCTAATTGTGGACTAGATACTCCTAAGTCATAACAAATGCCATCAATAGAAGTAACCCCATGTTCAGCAAGTTCTGCCTTTAACTGACGAAAGTTAGCCTTTATGAAAGTAACTTGCCCTTTCTTAAGATAAGGTTCTAAAGAGACTTGGGCGTGTTCAATGGCCTTTTGATCTTGATCAAAGGCATAGAGATGCCCGTTGGCTCCCAATTTGGAAAGCAAGTAGCGGCTGTGCCCTGCACCGCCTAGCGTGGCATCTACATAAACACCATCTGGCTTCACATCAAGATAATCTATAGTTTCATGCAATAGCACCGTCGTGTGGTTAAAGTCATTCGTCATATCTCACCTATTGTACCATAAAATCACATAAAATTTAACTAGAAATCATCGGGGCTTGATGAAAATAGCCCTTGCATCAGAGGAGATGCCCTCCCTTTAGTGGAGAGAACTAGCTACTCATCCTATTTGACATCAGTTCTATGGATAGAGTTAGACGGGTTTTAGCTGCTCCTTGATTGCCGAAAAACCAAAAGAGAAACCACTTAGCATCAAAAGCATCCTAATGACCTTTCTCCACCTATGATGATCTCCGAACAGATTGGATTGTCGACTATCAGTGACAAGTTAAAACCCACCAATTGGCGGGTTTTAATCAGCTATTGTCTCCAGGTTTTCGCCCATGAAGGCCTTTTTGCCGTTGGATTTCTTTCAACTTTTCAGGCGTCACATCTTTTCCCTCTTCATTGACCAACTTGATTCCTTCAATATGCGCACGAACAGAGCGACGGTATCCTTCGATATAATCTTGGCGTAACCTCGCTTGCTCCTCCAGCTCAGAAGGAGTCAGACCTTCTTTTTTCTTCTTTCGAGCTAATGCATTGATTCGCTTAATGTTTTCTTGCTGCATCCCAAAATTCCTTTATTTAGTATTGATAAGATTAAACTGAGCAATCTGCTCAGCTTGCCTAGTCAGGTCTGCTAGAAGAGCCAAACGGTTCGTCTTAAGTGCTTCATCATCTACCATGACCATCGTTTGCTCAAAGAAATGATTAATTGCAGGACTAAGGCCAAAGAGTTGTTCAAGGTTATCAGCTAAGTCCGAACCAAAATGAAGATCTGAGATAGCTTTATAGAGTGCTCCTTCTGCTTCATTCTCAAAAAGTTCTGGCTGAACAATGGCACTATTAGGTGCTTTTTTCGTCAAATTGAACACCCTAGCTAAACTTTCAACAGCTGGTTTGAAGCTGTCTAATTTAGACGCATCTGTCAAGGCATTCCCTGCTTCAATTAAATCCCTCACGACAAAATGTTTGCTAGCAAGAACTGCTGCTACAATATCTTTAGGTACAGTCTTGTCAAACATCTTCTCAATCCGCCCTTTAAGGAAAGTCATGACATCATCTCTGTTACGATAAGTCAAACTATCTAGTTCAGCGTCATAGAGGGCGTCAACTAATTTATCCAAAGGAATATCCCAGCCAAACTTGTCTAAAATATGAACAATCCCTGCTGTTGCACGGCGTAGGGCGTATGGATCATTTGACCCACTTGGGATGAGACCTACCGAGAAGAAGCTCAATAGGGTGTCCAACTTGTCTGCAATTGCAAGCACCGCACCAGCAACACTATCTGGTAATTCTCCTTCTGCAGAAGTAGGCATGTAGTGCTCTCGGATACTGCGGGCAACACTTGCATTCTCACCTGCCAACAAGGCGTATTTTTCCCCTAGAACCCCTTGTAATTCATCAAACTCGCCAACCATACCTGTAAGGAGGTCAAACTTATAAATCTCTGCTGCACGTGCAATATCCTTGGCATCTTGCGCTGAAATACCTGCCATCTTGACCAAAATATCTGAGATGGTCTTTGTGCGGGACATATGCTCATAGAGAGAGCCTATCTTTTCGTGGAAGGTGACCAACTTAAGCTTCTCAACTAAGGCATTGATTTCTAATTTCTGATCCTCTCTCCAGAAAAAGACCGCATCTTCTAGACGTGCAACCAATACTTTCTTGTTTCCCTTGATCACATTTTCAAGACAATAAGCATCTCCATTTCTGACAGATACAAAGAAAGGCAGTAGTTTCCCTGAAGCATCACGAACAACAAAGTAACGCTGATGCGATTTCATAGAGGTTACTAGAACCTCCTCTGGCACCTCTAGGTAGCGGGAATCAAAATCTCCCAAAAATACCGTTGGGTATTCCACTAAGTTGAGGACCTCATTGAGCAATTTTTCATCAATTTCAACTTTGATATTGTGCTTTTTTTCGATGGCATGAATCTGCTCAACAATTCTGTCCTCACGCTCAGTAGGGCTCGTAATGACATAGACCTGTCGTAAGTCATCCTCGTAAGTATCTGCTGATTGAATCTCAACTTCCTTTCCTAGGAAACGGTGCCCTCGACTAATCCGATTTGCTTGAAGCCCAAGAAAGTTCACATCACAAACATGGTCATCTAAGAGTACCGTTAAGGTGTGGACGGGCCGAATGTACTCAAACGAGTGGCTACCCCAATGCATGGAAACAGGAAACGTCAGTGACTTTAGGACTTCTGAAACACCACCAATCAAACTTTCAACGGCTTGACCAGATTCCTGCTTAGTCACGTAAGCATACTCCTCACCTTTGATCTCACGAAACGTAATAGCATCAAGTGTCAATCCCTTACTACGGGCAAAACCTTCTGCTGCTTTTGTAAAGTTCCCTTGTTTATCTAGGGCAATGCGCTTAGCTGGTCCCTTAAAATCTTCGCTTAGGTCTTCTTGTCTATCAGACAGACCAACAACCCTAATTGCTAGACGACGAGGTGTTGAAAAAGCTTCAATTCTATCATAGGATAGACGATGACCTTCTAAGAAGGCTCCCATTTTTTCACGGAGTTGTTTCATAGCTGGCTTCACTACATAAGCAGGCATTTCTTCTAGTCCAAGCTCCACAAGTAAATTTTTAGTCATTATTCTGTCTCCTCTGCCAAAAGGGCCTTACGTGTCTCCTCATCCAAAAGTGGGTAACCTAAGCGTTTACGTTCTGCTGTAAATGTCTTAGCCACCTCACGTGCTAGATTTCTGATACGAGCAATGTAGCCTGCTCGTTCCGTCACCGATATGGCTCCGCGTGCATCTAATAAATTAAAGGTATGCGAACATTTAAGGACATAGTCGTATGCAGGGTGAACTAAGGCTTCTCTCAGACATCGCTTAGCCTCAACTTCAAAATTCTCAAAATTTGCCAACAAAAAGGCTTGATTGCTGATTTCAAAACTGTATTTCGAATGTTCAAATTCCGGTTGTTTAAAAATCTCAGCATATTTAACGCCAGAAGCCCACTCAATATCATAGATTGAGTCCACTTCCTGGATATAAGAGGCTAATCGTTCCAATCCATAGGTTACCTCTGCGGTAACAGGTGAGGTTTCAAGGCCTCCAACTTGTTGGAAATAGGTAAACTGAGTGATTTCCATTCCATCAAGCCAGACCTCCCAGCCCAAACCTGCCGAACCAGTAGAAGGATTTTCCCAATTATCTTCAACAAAGCGAATGTCATGTTCCAGTGGATTGATTCCAAGAACTTCTAAACTTTCCAAGTAGAGCTCTTGAATATTGGAGGGGCTTGGCTTCATGACGACCTGAAACTGATGATGTTGGTAGACGCGGTTAGGATTATCTCCGTAGCGGCCATCCGAAGGACGTCGACTAGGCTCGACATAAGCAGCATTCCATGGTTCAGGTCCGATAGCACGTAAAAAAGTATAGGGACTCATGGTACCTGCCCCTTTTTCCGTATCATAGGCCTGCATCAACATACAACCTTGAGTATTCCAGTAGTTTTGAAGAGTTAAGATAATTTCTTGAAACGTTAATTTTTTGGACATTATTTCTCCATTCTAAGCAAAAGAACCGTCTTCTAAAACTCCCATGCTTCTACACATAGGGGCGTTAAAACGCGGTTCCACCCTAATTTATGACTTCATTATGTTCTTATTAATTATCAGTGAAAGTGCCAAGACATCTTTTCTATATTCGGCTCCCACTATCCCAAATTCGCTTTACTAGATACCAGATGAATTCTCTTTCTGATTAGTATTTTAACAGAAAATCACTTGTCTGTCTAGTCTGCACCATTAGAGACAGCTATCTAGATTGCTGAGAAATCCTTTTCCTTCTTGAGAAAATGAAATCTTTCCATTCGGCAAAATAAACCCCTTATGTTAAGATAAGCTTCTCAAGAGCACTAGCAACTCCTGCCTGATTGTGATCAGCTGTGATGTAATCTGCTAAAGCCTTCACATCGTTACTGGCATTTCCCATAGCAACACTAGTCCCTGCAAATTCAAGCATTTCAATGTCATTTGCTGCATCTCCTATTGCCATGATGTCGTTAGCACTTAGACCAAGATGTTTGGCCAACTGTTTCAGAGCACTCGCCTTAGTCGTGCCTTTAGGCATCACTTCGTAGAGGCAAGGCTGACTACGTACCATGGAAAACGCTTGACTGAGAACAGCATCTTTAGCTGCCTGAAACTGATCCAGTTCTGTAGCTTCTCCTATAAACATCCCCTGTAAAATTGGGCTCGGATTTGATTTAAGTCGTTTAAGATCTATCGGAGTAACCGTGTTAAAGACTAAACCAGCATCATAACTAACAAGGTCTGGTATCTCTGTCCCCACAATAAAGTAATGGGTTTGGTCGAAGAAGGTCACAGCAATCCCATCATACTCTTTTGCATTCGCTACAATTGTTTCAATAGCGTCAGGTGATAAGGCACTATGCGCCAATAACGACCAGTCCTTGGTCTGGTAAACCGTACAGCCATTATCCAAAATAGCGTATCCTTCGCAACCATTCAGTGGCAATTGTTTAAAATAGGGCAAAACCCCCGATTGAGGACGGCCTGTACATAGAACAACCTTGATGCCTTTATCAAGCACTCGCTGTATGGCTCGAATATTTCTCTCTGGCAGTTGCTTGTTCCCATCAAGCAAGGTTCCATCCATATCAATAGCGATTAGTTTTATCATGATTTTCTTACTCCGTTCATGCAATTCACTTCATTTGCTTATTTACCTCAGCCATTAGACTCTGAAATTTAAGCAAAACAAGCACTTCACCCAGACACATTAGGGTGAAGTGCTTGTTTTTAATCTTGATGCAGTTGCTTCAGCATCTCATCAATCTTATTGCCATAAGCGATGGATTCGTCTTTGATAAAGACCAAATCTGGAATTTTATACAGCTTTAGTCTTTGACCGAGTTCTCTTTTGATCGTCCCTTTTGCCTTCTCAAGACCTCGTTGTGCCTTTTGGTTGTCTGATGCTAAATCACTCAAAATCGTATAGTAAACCTTGGCAGATGAAAGGTCTCCTACCATCTGCACATCAGTTATAGTGACACCCTGCACGCGTGGATCACGAACTCTTTTTTGCAGGATATCGTTGACTTCCCGCTTAACTTCCGTAGCAACACGATCTGCTCTATGTAAATTGGGCATTTTTTCCTCCCCTTTTAATGCATTAAGCTCTA
>DIXV01000021.1:0-1220 GCA_002436115.1 Streptococcus sp. UBA6071
GGGACAGATTGAACAACTATGGAGGGGAACCGTGGAAGTCAATCCTTATGATTAGACGGAGATAAAATAGAATCGTACGATATAAGCCTAACAAAATGGTATAATGGTGAAGATAGAAACAGAGGAAGGTAGACTGAAATGACAGAGCAAGCACAACGTCAAGAGCTCCATTCAAAGATTTGGAAAATTGCAGATGATGTAAGAGGGGCTGTTGATGGATGGGATTTTAAACAATACATATTAGGAATTCTATTTTACCGATTCATTAGTGAAAATTTTCAAAACTATATTGAAGGTGGCGATCCAGATATTGATTATACAAAAATTCCTGAAGACTTAATCACAGACGACATCAAAGATGATGCGGTAAAAACCAAAGGTTATTTTATAATGCCCAGTCAATTGTTTTCCAATGTTGTTAAAGATGCAAAACAAAATGATGATTTAAATACTGATCTGAAGACCATCTTTGATGCGATTGAGTCAAGTGCGATTGGTTATGCTAGTGAAAATGTCATTAAGGGATTGTTTGATGATGTGGATACGACCAGCAACCGTTTAGGCAATACGGTATTAGAAAAAAATCAGCGTCTAGCAGATATCCTAGAAGGCATTGCCAGCCTGAATTTCGGAAATTTTGAAGAGAATCAAATTGATTTATTTGGTGATGCTTACGAGTTTTTGATTTCCAATTATGCTTCTAATGCAGGGAAGTCCGGCGGGGAATTCTTTACCCCTCAGACTGTTTCAAAATTATTAGCAAAGATTGTAATGTTGGGCAAGAATGAGAAAAATAAAATCAATAAAATCTACGACCCTGCCTGCGGTTCGGGCTCACTCTTGTTACAAGCTAAAAAACAATTTACCAAGCATATTATTGAAGACGGCTTTTTCGGGCAAGAAATCAATATGACAACCTACAACCTTGCTCGTATGAATATGTTTTTGCACAATATCAACTATGATAAATTTAGCATTGAGCGTGGTAATACGTTATTAGATCCGAAACATGAGAACGACAAACCTTTTGATGCTATTGTGTCTAACCCACCCTACTCCATTAAATGGATTGGTAATGATGACCCGACACTTATCAATGATGACCGTTTTGCCCCAGCGGGCATATTGGCACCAAAGTCCAAAGCTGACTTTGCTTTCATCATGCATAGCTTGAGTTACTTATCGTCGAAAGGTAGAGCAGCGATTGTGACATTCCCTGG
>DIXV01000021.1:1406-3213 GCA_002436115.1 Streptococcus sp. UBA6071
TGTGACATTCCCTGGTATTTTTTACCGTGGGGGAGCGGAGCAAAAAATTCGCAAATATCTAGTTGATAATAATGTTATTGAGGCTGTCATTCAGTTGCCAGATAATCTTTTTTATGGGACAAGTATTGCTACTTGCATTCTCGTTTTGGCGAAAAATAAGCAGACAACAGATGTTTTCTTTATTGATGCCAGTAAAGAATATAAGAAAGCAACCAATAACAATGTTTTAACGGAAAAAAACATTGAAACGATTTTAAATCATTTTGCAACCAAAGATAATAAAGAGCATTTTGCCAAGTCAATAGCTCAATCGAAAATAGCATCTAATGACTATAACCTTTCTGTTTCAACCTATGTTGAAAAGGAAGATACGCGTGAGAAGATTGATATTGCTACTTTGAACAAAGAGATTAAAGAGACTGTTCAAAAAATTGATCTATTACGATCTGAGATTGATAAGATTGTTGAGGAGTTGAGCTGATGGTGTTAGAAAACAAACTAGGTATCAAACAGAGTGCAGAGTTGGCCCGAGAAGAAGAAAGACTGACTAAGGCAAAGGTAAAAGAACTCTTTGAGAGTGGACTTTTGTTTCAGGTGGAGGTCGGAACCTTTAGAGGCTTATCTGAGATACACCGCTATCTCTTCTCAGCCATCTATGACTTTGCTGGAAAAATCCGTGATGTCAATATTGCCAAGGACAACTTACAGTTTGCTCCTCGTATTTTTCTGGAGCAGTCTTTGGCCTATATCGATAAACTTCCTCATGAAAACTTTGACGAGATTGTAGATAAATACGCTGATATGAACGTAGCTCACCCTTTTAGAGAAGGAAATGGTCGGGCGATGCGTCTTTGGCTGGATTGCATGTTGCGTGATAAGTTGGGGAAGATTGTTGATTGGAATAGCATTGACAAAGATGACTACCTCAACGCCATAATCCGAAGTCATGTGTCTACAGGAGAGTTGAAATATCTTTTACAGCAGGCACTGACAGATGATTTAGGAAAGGCTACCTTTTTCAAAGGGGTAGATGCCTCCTATTATTATGAAGGCTATCAGCTCTACAAGACAGAAGAGCTATAAGAGGATAAAAGAATGACAAAAATTGAGGAAATGCTAAAAGACCTCTGCCCCAATGGCGTGGAATGGAAAGAATTGGGGGAAGTTGCTGAATTTTATGGTGGACTGACTGGTAAAAGTAAATCAGATTTTGATAATGGAAATGCAAAATATGTTACCTATAAAAATATTTTTAATAATATTGAAGTTCGCTCTGAATTACTGGAATATGTTAAGGTTGATAAACATGAAAACCAAAATATTGTAGTTTTTGGAGATGTTCTCATTACCGGTTCATCTGAGAGTCAAGAGGAAGCTGGAATGTCATCAACCATCACTTTCATTCCTAAAGAAGATATTTACTTGAATAGTTTTAGCTTTGGTATTCGTTTTAAAGAAGATTTTCAGATGATTCCAGAATTCTCTAAATATCTATTTAGGAGCCGATATTTTCGCAAACAAATTCAAAAGACTGCGAGTGGTGTTACACGATATAATATTTCTAAAATAGCTTTTAAACGAATTAAAGTTCCTGTTGTTCCCTTAAAGATTCAGCAAGAAATCGTGCAAATACTTGACAAATTTACGGATTATGTTACAGAATTGACCGCAGAATTGACCGCAGAATTGACCTTACGCCAGAAGCAGTATTCTTATTATCGTGATAACCTTCTATCGTTTGAAGATGAGGTGTATCAGGTGGAGTGGAAGACGTTGGGGGAAGTTTGCCTGCCCACACAAAATATCC
>DIXV01000021.1:3374-3611 GCA_002436115.1 Streptococcus sp. UBA6071
ACCAGTATATTGATCTGTCCTCTGTTAGTAGAGAAAATAAGCAGATTATAGAAACGATATCGATAACAAAGAAAACAGCACCAAGTAGGGCTCAAAAGGTGATAAAAGAAAATGACATTCTATTTGCTACAACTCGCCCAACTCTAAAAAGATATACAAAGGTACCACGAGAATATGATAACCAAATTTGTAGTACAGGTTATTGTGTATTAAGAACATCTGGTGAGCTACTATCCG
>DIXV01000021.1:3823-4187 GCA_002436115.1 Streptococcus sp. UBA6071
GGTGAGCTACTATCCAATTATTTATATCATCAAATATCCACCTCAACTTTCTATGATTATGTAGAGATAAATCAAAGTGGAGCTAGTTACCCTGCGATTTCTGATAGTTTAGTTAAAGCCTATAAAATCCCCGTCCCTCCCCTCCATATTCAAGAACGTATTGTCCAAGTTCTGGATAACTTTGATACAGTCTGTAACGACTTAAACATTGGACTACCCAAAGAGATTGCGCTACGTCAAAAACAATACGACTATTTTCGAGATAAACTCTTGACATTCACCGCCGAAGGCGTGTATCCTGACAGTGGACAGTGGACAGTGGAATGGGCACAATCTGACCTAATCAGGCTCTTGCAGTGGGTGT
>DIXV01000021.1:4202-4335 GCA_002436115.1 Streptococcus sp. UBA6071
GTGCGTCACCAAGTCCAATTGCAAAATATATTACAGAAGCTGAGGATGGCATTTCATGGATTAAGATTGGCGATACATCAATAAATTCAAAATATGTTAATGGAACAGCTCAGAAAATCACTCTGGAAGGGGC
>DIXV01000021.1:4508-6455 GCA_002436115.1 Streptococcus sp. UBA6071
GCGCTGAAATCAAGGATTTTGAAGAAAGGCAGCTTTATTATGTCAAATTCGATGAGTTACGGACGACCATACATTTTAAGTATTAATGGTGCAATTCATGATGGATGGGCATCTATAAGTGACTTTGAAAAACATGTAAACTCAGATTTTCTTTACCACTGCCTATCTTCAAAAAGAACTCAAAATTATTGGGATAATAAAATTAATAGTGGTTCTGTTAGTAATTTGAATTCTGAGATTATAAAATCCTTGACACTTACACTACCTAGCCTAGCAGAACAATGTCGAATAGCTACAATTCTTGATGGCTTTGAAATTATAACATCAGATTTGTCACAAGGTCTACCTAAAGAAATTAAATTACGTCAAAAACAGTATGAGTATTTTAGGGATAAATTGTTAAAATTTTAAATAAGGGTAAATTATGGGAAAATCATTAACCGATATTGTTGTAAAATTGAGAGAATCACCTGATAAAGTGCAATTGTTATATGCTTTCAACGGCACCGGTAAGACACGATTATCGAAGGCATTTGTCAGAGATATTTCATCAAATGATTTAGAATTAACCAGAAACAGAATTTTGTACTATAATGCTTTTACAGAAGATTTATTCTTTTGGGATAATGATCTTGATGGCGATATGGACTTTAAATTCAGAGTTCAAAGCAATTCATTCATTGATTGGATTATTAGACAGCAAGGTCAGGATCAGAATATTATAACCAACTTTCAGCGCTATACCAATGGCAAATTAACCCCCAGATTTGATTTAGAAAATAACCAAATTGTATTTACTTTTCAAAGAGGGAATGATGATTTACCCGAGCAAGTCAAGTTATCTAAGGGTGAGGAAAGCAACTTTATCTGGTCGATTTTTTATACTTTAATGGAAGTTGTTATTGATGAATTAAATATTGTTGAGTTGTCTGATAGAACAACTGATGAATTTAATCAACTAGAATATATCTTTATTGATGATCCCGTATCTTCTCTTGACGAGAATCACCTGATAGCAGTTGCAGCTCATTTGGGTGCTTTAATCAAAAAAAGCAAGTCTGATGTCAAATTTATTATTACGACCCATAATCCTTTATTTTTTAACGTGCTTTTCAATGAACTAAAGAATCTTAAGAGGAATGAACAAACCCAAAAACAAGCAGAAGATGCCACAACTGGAAATCTTAAAACATACATTGATACGAAAAAGGTTTGGGTTTCAGATCGCAGTCGATTTAGATTGGAAAAATTTGAAGATGGAACATACGAGTTGATAAAGCAATCAGACGATTCACCATTTGCTTATCATAACTTTTTAAGAAAAGCATTGCATAAGGCTTTGGCAGATAATTTGGTCTATAAATACCATTTTAATTTTCTTAGAAATCTCTATGAAAAAACTTCCACGTTTTTGGGGTATCAAAATTGGCAAGATTTATTGCCTAAAGATAATGAAGGAAGTCATAGCAACTACGAATCGAGGATTATCAATATTACCAGTCATTCTAAAGTATCAACAGAGGAAGATGAAAGAGTGAATCCGCCAGAGACAGCTCTATTAAGAAATCTTTTGCTACATTTAGAAAAAACTTGTCACTATAAGGAGTAACCATGTCTGAAACCCAACAAACAGCGACCATTGCTGAATCCAATCATTTTATTATTTTAGAAAAATACACGAAATCGGAGCAAGCTAGCAATTATCAGACAGAGGCTGACCTTGAACGTGAACTGATTTCAGACCTACGACAACAAGGTTATGAGTACTTGGGTTATGTAACGACTCATGAGGGTTTGCTAAGTAATCTACGTAAGCAGTTGGAGCAGTTGAATCAAGTGGCTTTTTCTGACCAAGAATGGCATCGCTTATTGGCGGAATACCTGAACAAACCGAGTGAAAGCTTGATTGAGCGAACGAGGAAATTACATGATGATTATGTCTATGAT
>DIXV01000021.1:6671-7749 GCA_002436115.1 Streptococcus sp. UBA6071
TCATGATGATTATGTCTATGATTTTATCTTTGATGATGGGCATATCCAAAATATCTATCTCTGGGATAAGAAAAATATCAGCCGTAACAAGTTGCAGGTCATCAATCAGATGAAGCAGACGGGTACAAGTGTCAATCGCTATGATGTAACCTTGTTGGTCAATGGTCTGCCACTGGTACAAGTAGAGTTGAAAAAGCGAGGTGTTGCGATTCGTGAGGCTTTTAATCAGGTTCACCGTTACAGCAAGGAAAGTTTTAACGAGGAAAATTCCCTCTTTAAGTATCTTCAGCTCTTTATTATCTCCAATGGGACTGATACTCGCTATTTTGCCAATACGACTAAGAGGGATAAGAATTCCTTTGACTTTACCATGAACTGGGCTTTGAAAAACAATGATCCGATTAAGGATTTAAAAGATTTCACGGCAACTTTTTTGAGTAAGCAGACACTTCTTAATGTCTTGATTAATTACTCGGTGTTTGATACCAATGAGACATTGCTCATCATGCGCCCTTACCAGATTGCAGCAACAGAGCGTATCATCTGGAAAATCCGCTCTGCTATTGCCTCAAAAACCAAAAGTGGTCCTGAAACAGGAGGCTATATCTGGCATACAACGGGATCTGGAAAAACCCTTACCAGTTTTAAAGCAGCACGGCTTGCGACGGAAATGGATGAGGTGGACAAGGTCTTCTTTGTAGTGGACCGTAAGGATCTGGACTACCAGACCATGAAAGAGTACCAGCGTTTCTCACCAGACTCTGTCAATGGTTCTAATAGTACAGCTGGACTCAAACGCAATGTCGAAAAAGATGACAATAAAATTGTCGTGACGACTATCCAGAAGTTGAATTACTTTATGAGTAGTGAAAGCCAGCATGAGATTTATCACAAGCAAGTAGTCTTTATCTTTGATGAATGCCACCGCTCACAATTTGGCGAGGCACAAAAGCGCTTGAAACAAAAGTTTAAGAAGTATTGTCAGTTTGGCTTTACGGGAACACCGATTAAGGTGGAAAATGCCTTGGGTTCTGAGACGACAGCTTCTGTTTTTGGACGGGAACTCCATGCTTATGTG
>DIXV01000021.1:7923-9913 GCA_002436115.1 Streptococcus sp. UBA6071
CTCCATGCTTATGTGATTACAGATGCTATTCGTGACCAAAAAGTTTTGAAATTCATGGTGGACTATAATGATGTACGTCCACAGTTTAAGGCTTTTGAGACTGAGCAAGACCTTGAGAAGTTAACGGCGGCTGAAAATAAAAAAGCACTGCTTCATCCGACACGAATTTCAGAAATCTCCAGCTATATTCTAGAGCATTATAATCAAAAAACGCACCGCTCTTCTAATAAAGGCTTTAATGCTATGTTTGCGGTTTCTAGTGTCGATGCGGCTAAGGCTTATTATCAAGAGTTACAAAATCAACAAAAAGGTGCTGAAAAGCCCTTGAAGATTGCAACGATTTTCTCTTATACTGCTAACGAGTCTCAGGCTGCGATTGGTGAAATTGATGACGAAACCTTTACACCAACAGATTTGGCAGATGTCAGTAGTAAGGAATTTTTGAGTAGTTGTATTGATGATTACAATCGTCTTTTTGGGACAACCTTTACGATTAACGGTAATGATTTTCAAAATTACTACCGTGATTTGGCAAAGCGTGTCAAAAATCGAGATGTGAACTTGTTGATTGTAGTCGGGATGTTCTTGACAGGATTTGATGCACCGACCTTGAATACTCTATTTGTTGATAAAAATTTACGGTATCATGGACTAATTCAAGCCTTTTCACGTACCAACCGTATTTATGATACGACCAAGTCTTTTGGGAATATTGTGACCTTTCGTGATTTAGAAAAAGCAACCACGGATGCCATCAAGCTTTTTGGTAAAACTGAAACGGCGGAAGTTCTGCTTGAGCGTTCTTATCAAGACTATATGAATGGCTACGTCGAAGCTGGGGAAAATCAGAACGGTTATCTGACTGTTGTTCAAGAGTTACAAGAACGGTTTCCTAATCCTTCTGAGATTGTCAAAGAAAGTGATCAGAAAGCTTTCGTTAGTTTGTTTGGTCAATTCTTGCGATTGGACAATATTTTGCAGAATTATGATGACTTTATGAGTTTGCAAGCCTTGCAGAAGCTTGATTTTTCTGATGAAACCGAGACTGAGGCTTTCAAAGAACGTTTCCATCTTGATGAGGAGGGCTTGGAAGAATTATCTCAATTATCAGTTCCAAATGAGCGTGAAATCCAAGATTATCGCTCAACCTATAATGACATCAAAGACTGGTATACCAATGAATATCTAAATCAGCGTGAAAGTAAATCCAAAGTGGATTGGGATTCGGTTGTTTTTGAAGTAGAGTTGTTAAAATCTCAGGAGATCAATCTGGACTATATTCTGGAGTTGATTTTCGAGACCAACAAGAAGGTTTCTGACAAGGATGTTCTGATTGAAGAAATTACGCGAACCATTCGTGCTAGTCTTGGGAATCGTGCCAAAGAAGATTTGATTATTGCTTTTATCCATGATAGTGATTTGGATAGTTTTGCGGACAAGTCGGATATTATTGAGCAGTTCTTCCTATTTGCTCGTAAAGAACAGCAAAAAGAGGTAGATGACCTGATTCAGACAGAAGGGTTAAATGAGGAGAGTGTTAAACGCTACATTCAAACATCATTGAAGCATGAGTATGCTAGCGAAAATGGCAATGCTCTCAATGAAACCTTACCTAAAATGAGTCCGCTGAATCCAAATTACAGAACAAAGAAGCAAACGGTCTTCCGAAAAATCAGTGCCTTGGTTGAGAAGTTTAAAGGTATTGGTGGAAATCTGTAACAATAGACTTCCTGCGCAACTAAAATTATCAGTTGCACAGGAAGTTTTCTTTATTTATCTAGCGATTCTTTCAAAAGTTGATCATGTTGATTCATAGCCTTTCCTAGCTCTTTGTCAAAATCGAATTTTTGGCTCAGCCTTGCATACTATGTCAATTTCTGCTCTGAATGCTTCTTTGATGGTATTTGGAATGGTAATGACAGTACTGTTACCTGTTTTACGAAGAATAACATTTGATGTTATCTAGTCAGGCGACTCTTTTCCTGTTTCC
>DIXV01000048.1:0-9309 GCA_002436115.1 Streptococcus sp. UBA6071
TGTACAGAAAAGTGTTGCCTTTTCAAAATAATAGAGAAAGAACTTTGTCAGTTGACAAAGTTCTTTTGTGTTAAATAAGTTCTTCAACAGCATCGTCCAAGGAAAGGACTTCGTGGAAGACACGTTGGGTCAATTCAGTTTTTTGTTCCTTACTGAGGTACTTGGTGTTGACACAGTAACCAGAGATACGAACAATAACATCTTCGCCACTCATAATCTTGTCATAAACATCTTGAAGGTCCATAACATTTAAGTTAACGTGTTGGCCACCACCTTCGAAGTATCCATCAAGGATTGTAACAAGGTTTTTAACCTGCTCATCAAAGGTCTTACCAAGTGCTTTTGGAGATACCTGAGTGGTTAGTGAGATACCATCGTTGGCATGTTTAAAGTTCAACTTAGCTAGAGAGTTGAGGTTTTGCAACCAACCACCACGAGAGTGAGATGTTGGGTTAGCACCTGGTGGGAAGAATTCAACTTTAGATGTGTTAACAGAACCATCTTCGTTTAGGAAGACGCCACGGTGTACAGGAGAGTTAGCGGTCTGTTTTGAGTAGGCAACGTTTGATGTAATGGTCAAAATAGACACAGTTGCTTCAGCATCCTTGTAGAGCTTATGTTTGTTAAGACGAGTGAAGAAGGCTTCCATCAGCCATTTGGCGATGTCGTCAACACGGTCATCATCTTCACCGTAACGTGGGAAGTCTCCACTTACTTCATAGTCGTAGATGAAACCATCTTCATCACGAATCGGTTTAACCTGTGCGTATTTAATCGCTGATAAGGAGTCAACTGTATTTGCGAAACCACAGATACCAAAGCCCATGTTTGCACGGTGGAAGGTTGGCAAGAAGGCCATCTGAACTGCTTCGTAGTTGTACTTGTCTGTCATGTAGTGAATGATGTTAAGTGAATCGACATAAGTGTCTGTCAACCAGTCAAGTGCTTTTTCAAAATTAGCAATAACTTCATCGTAATCAAAGATTTCAGAATTGTTTGGCTCAACGACATCAAAGACCTTGTAGTCTTTATGAACATCATCATGACCGTTGTTCCAACTGGAGAGCAAGGCTTTAAGGACGTTAACACGTGCACCGAAATATTGGATATTGTGACGTTGGTCTTCGTTCTCAGGGTCAAGTGGGGATACACAGCAGGAGATACAAGACATTTCACCATAACCATCTTTTGCCATAGTTGTAACACCTTCGTACTGGATAGACGAGTGTTTATGGCTCATTGCCATACAATAACGGCGGAAGGCGTAAGGTAATTGATCCGTCCAAAGAACCGTTAAGTTTGGTTCTGGGGAGTTGCCAATGTTGTCAAGCGTATTGAGGAAGCGGAAGTCCATCTTGGTAACACGGTGGCGACCGTCATTCCCCATACCAGCCATAGAAGTTGTCAGGAAGGTTGGGTCACCAGAATAGATTTCGTCAAAGGCTTTCGTACGTGCAAATTTTACAGTACGAAGTTTCAAAACGAAGTCATCAACGAACTCTTGAATTTCAGACTCAGTAAAGGTTCCACGAGCCAAATCACGTTCAGCATAGATATCAAGAACGATTGGGACACGACCAAGAGATGTTGCAGCACCGTTAATAACACGTGCGACAGCCATAAAGGCGATATTGGTCCACTGGATAGCTTCTTTAACATCATAAGCAGGACGCCGAACATCAACACCATAGTGTTCTCCTAAACGGATAACATCTGCCAAGGCTTGGTATTGAAGATTGATTTCTTCTTTCAAGCGGATAGACTCTTCATTGATATCAGCAATAGAGTTCCATTCACGTGCTTTTTCTTCCATGAGATAATCTGCACCGTAAAGAGCAAGACGTGCATACATTCCGATGATACGACCACGAGAGTAAGCATCTGGAAGACCAGAAACGTGATGTGAGTGGCGTGCCCGACGGATATTAGATGTATAGGCACGGAAGATACCATCATTCACAGTTGTCACATGCTTGGTGAAAATGTCGTGAAGAGCTGGATCTGGTTCATAGCCATTTTCAATCAGTGTTGTTTCTGCCATCCGAATGCCACCTTTTGGCATAAAGTTGAGCTTGAACAACTCATCATTTTGGATACCAAAGATGAGTTCTTTATCTTTGTCGATAAAACCAGCTGGAATATCAGCGATAGAAGTGGCACGATCAATATCCATTGGGAAACGTGTTTCCTCATAGTGCGCTTTGGTTTCTTCGATAATCTTTTTAATGTGAAGAGAGCGTTCTGTTGGACCGGCCAAGAAATTCTCATCGCCATCATAAGGGGTGTAGTTGGCTTGGACGAAGCGGGTTACGCTTGCCTTATTACGCCAATCCTCACCGGTGAAGCCTTCCCAGGCCTTTGCGAAGACATCTTCAGTCACATTAGCTGTTTTAACTGTTGTTGACATTTGAGTTCCTTCTTTCTATTATAGCTTTATACACTACCATTATAACATCTAGCAAACGTTTACACAAGTTAGGCGTATCGGGTTTTGTTTGTAAACGTTTTCTTTCTCAGGTTGGTCTTTTCTCCAACTTAGAGCCATAAGGAAATAGCCTATTTTAAATGACCCAATACGTTTTATAAGGTATAATAATGGTAAAGGGATAGAGGTCATAATTTAAGGTAGCAAAGGAGTAGACGTGTTAATTTTTCCATTGATTAAGGACACCAGTCGTAAAATTATTCACATTGATATGGATGCTTTTTTTGCTGCTATTGAACAAAGAGACAATAAAGCTCTGCAGGGGAAGCCAGTTATCATCGCTAAAGATCCTCGCTTGACGGGTGGTCGTGGAGTCGTTTCTACCGCTAGCTATGAAGCCAGAGAATTTGGTGTGACATCAGCCATGTCTGCAAAAGAAGCTTATGAACGCTGTCCACAAGGAGTATTTATCTCTGGAAACTATGAAAAGTACCAGTCGGTTGGAGGGCAATTACGAGAGATTTTCCACCGCTATACTGATTTGGTGGAGCCCATGTCCATTGATGAGGCTTACCTAGATGTCACTGATAATAAATTAGGAATTAAGTCAGCCCTGAAAATTGCTAAACTGATTCAGTATGATATCTGGAAAGAACTCCATTTGACAGCTTCAGCAGGGATTTCCTACAATAAGTTTTTGGCTAAAATCGCTAGTGACATGCAAAAACCTAGGGGACTAACCTTGATATTGCCAGAAGAAGCAGAGCAAATCTTAGCAGCACTTCCTGTGGAAAAGTTTTATGGGGTCGGCAAAAAATCGGTCGAAAGATTGCATGAAATGGGCGTCTACACAGGGAAAGACTTGCAGGATCTAGCTGAGATGACCCTGATTGACAAGTTTGGTCGCTTTGGCTTTGATCTCTATCGTAGGGCAAGAGGGATTTCAAATGCTCCTGTTAAACCTCATCGTCTGCGTAAGTCTATCGGTAAGGAGAGAACCTATAGTAAGCTTCTCTACAGAGAAGAAGACATCAAAAAAGAACTGACCGCTCTGGCTGATCGGGTGGCTAAGAACCTAGAAAAACATGAGAGAAAAGGGCGAACCATTGTGCTCAAAATCAGATATGCTGATTTTTTCACTCAAACGAAGCGGCGGAGTTTGTCAGAGGCTGTTCAGGATAAGGAAACAATCGAACAAGTGGCTTATGCCATCTACGAGGAGCTGGAAGAAAAAGTGTCTGGAGTGCGTCTACTAGGGATTACGGTAACAAATTTTTATGATTAGAAGGGGCCTCTGGTATCTTTAGCCAGCTAGGCCATATCTTTGTGCTTCTGTCATTTGGCTGGGTTTTCTCATCTGAATCTAGGGGAAATTTTTAAGAAACTGGGACAATAGTCCTCAAATATAGTAAAAAGCAGGGAACCATAGTTAAATGGACTCCTGCTTTTTTGATGGGTTGAACACTATTGTCTCAGGCTCTTTTAGTTAATGTTCCTTAAAAAAAAGGGCGATATCTTCTGCTGTCACGCCTATCATGGGGCTGATCGTATGAAGATTGTCTAGGGTAAGAATAGGAGGCGATTCTGCCTCAAGTGCGGCAGTTTGTTCTGTGTGAGGGCTATCTGTTTTTTCCTTAGGCCCATCTAGCTCGCTAGCTTTTTCTCCTAAAAACCGTTCAACGAGATAGGTCTGTCGCTGTGTGGCCATGTGTTCCGTTGCGTAAGCAAAGGCGGTGTATTCTCCCAGAAGGACGAGTTTGCTCTTGCTACGAGTAATGCCTGTGTAGAGGAGGTTCCGTTGCAACATGCGCCGACTCGCATTGGTTAAAGGTAAAATAACGACAGGAAATTCACTTCCTTGAGCCTTGTGAATGGACATGGCATAAGCGAGAGTCACTTTGTACCATTCATTGCGAGGATAGGTTAGCTCAGTCCCCTCAAAAAGAATGGTCACTTCATCTTGCTTACTATCCGTGTACTTGGCAGGGAGTAAATCAGTAATATAGCCGATGTCCCCGTTAAACACATTGGCTTGGGGATCGTTGACTAGATGAATAACCTTATCGGATTGGCGAAAGCTAGTATCGTTAAAAGAAAACTCTAGGTCACTTTCTGATAAAGGGTTGAGTTGTTCCTGAAGAAGACGATTAAGGCTATCAATACCAGCTTGCCCGCGGTACATGGGTGCCAAAACTTGGATATCCTGAGCTGCGATACCACTTGAGATGGCCGCATCAACAATTCGCCCCACCATTTGAGGGATATGCTCTCCCCTTGTTTCGAAATAGGAACGGTCGGCTTGTTTTTCGGTAAAGTTCGGCGGGAGTTGGCCAGCTCTAATTTGGCTAGCCAAGGTAATAATAGTAGATGTTTGCGATTGGCGGTAGATTTTTTCGAGTTTGGTGTGAGGAAGATCAGGGACCTGAATCAAGTCTGCTAAAACTTGTCCTGGACTGACAGAAGGGAGTTGGTCACTATCCCCAACAAGGATAATTTGAGTGCTGGCTGAGATGTGGCTGAAAAGTTGATTGGCCAGCCAAGTATCAACCATAGAAAATTCGTCAATAATGATGAGATTAGCATCTAGATAATCATCACGATAGCTGATTTCATCAGCAGATTCCCCAGTCAAGCCCAAGTGACGATGAATGGTCGCTGCAGGCAAGTTGGTCAGCTCATATAAACGTCTGGCTGCACGACCAGTTGGTGCGGCGAGGAGAATAGGGCTATTTGCTGGATCTTGCTTTAGATCAATCTGATGAAGCTTAGCATAAACAGCAATAATGCCATTGATGATCGTTGTCTTACCTGTGCCAGGACCACCTGTCAGAATAAAAGCTTGATGATTAATAGCCTGAACGATAGCATCTTTTTGCAATTGGTCATACGAGATGTCTAGCTCATGTTCTAGTTTTGCAATTTCACGGAAAATAACATTCGGCTCAAAAGTTTGATGCTGCCCTGTTTCCAAAAGTCGAGTCAAGTGTTTGTGGATCCCTTGTTCGGCAAAATAAAGGCTATTGTCAAAGACTCGAGTGCCTTCTTGTTGTACCTTGTCTTCCTCAATGAGATGGAGGAGTTCTTTAGCGACTAAATCAGGTTCAACCTCGACTTGTCTAGCCTCTTCTAAAAGGGAAATACTGATCTCTAGAAGTTCCTTGGCTTCTAGATAAGTGTCCCCAGATTCTAAAGATTTGGAAACCAAACTATGCAAGAGTCCAGCACGAAAGCGTTCAGGGGCGTCACTAGCGATGTTAAGAGCTTGAGCAATCCGATCTGCAATTTTAAATCCAAGCCCTCGAATATCTTCGACGAGTTGGTAAGGGTTCTTTTGGATAACGGTTAGTGTTTCTTCCTTATAAGCTTCCTGAATTTGAAAGGCTAGTTTATTGGGAATGCCGTAGGTCGCTAGTTGGCTCAGAATCATTTCTGTCCCATAGTTGGCTCTAAGACGTTCTAGAAAATTCTCACTAGCCACCTTAGAAAGCCCGTGAATATCCTGTAGTTTTTCAGGTTCTGCTAGGATTTTGTCAATTGTATCGTCTTTGCCGTAGGTATCCACGATACGATTGGCTGTCTTGATACCGATTCCCTTAAAATAGTCGCCCGAGAAGTACTTCACTAACCCTTTAGCTGTTGGTTTCGCCCGTTCATACCGAGAGACTTTCAATTGTTGACCGTAACGGGGGTGTTGGATTAAACTACCAAAAAAAGTATAGTCTTCTCCTTCGATAAGTTCCGCAATGGTTCCTGTAACAATAATGTCCATCTCATCATAGTCTTCTGCATTTGTTTCTGCGATAGACAAGAGAATGATTTTGAAAAAATTGCTAGGGTTTTCAAAGATGATGCGTTCGATTGCACCTGAAAAAAAGACGTCCATAGTTCCTCGCTAAAGAGTTATTGTCGGATGTTTCTCCCTTGAGGGTTGCCTCTAAAGCAGAGTCTTATCTTGGCTTGATAAGACTGCTGGCTAGAGCTCCATCTTGGAAGAGAGCAAAAGAGGAGCCCTGTAAGGTTTAAAAAGTTCCAATAGCATTAAGTGGGAAATAGCGGACTTTAACTTCGCCGATGATGCTGTCCTTGCTGAAAGTCCCCACATGTCGGCTGTCTTTAGACACGATGCGATCATCTCCCATAAGGAAGTATTGCCCTTCAGGCACCGAAACAGTAAATTCACTTTGGTAGTCTTTGTCGGTGGTAAATGACGGTGAGCGTTTGGCTAATTCTTGGAAGTAAGTATCATAACTATAGATGGATTGGAGTTTGTCTGCTTTAAAGGCAGTGAGATAGTCTTCAAGGTAAGATTCTTCAACGACCTCTCCATTGATGGTTAAGACATCATTTTTATAGGATACGGTGTCACCAGGCATGCCGATAATACGTTTGACAATTTGGGTGACTTCCCCACTGTCGTCAGTCTCCTCAGCCACGACAATATCGAACCGTTCAATAGAGGTGTGATGAACCATGATTAATTTTTCGCTGTTTTGAAGGGTGGGATCCATGGAGTGTCCTTGAACAGTTACAGGCCCCCAAATAAAGAGGCGAGAAAGGATAAAAAGGAGTATAGTGACACAGTAAAGTCCCCACTCTTTAACAAAGGTTTTAAATTGACGAGTTGACATAGATTATAGATTCTTTCTTAATTTTTCTGCTTTTTGAGTGTTTTTAAAATGAAGCTTAGCCGTTTGTCTCAGACTTTCCAGCCCTGATTTTTTTAAAAGGAGCGCTCCAACCTTGTCAGCCAATGGCCCTGCACCACTGGGGAGGTTTTCCCCTACGCTTTGGCTGAGGGCGTCTAGCTGTTCTAAAAATAGGAAACGAGCGATAATAGAGGAAACCGCCACCGCCAGACACTGGGCCTCTGCTTTTTCGATTAATTGGATAGGGTTTGCGAAATGGTTAGTTTCCTTTTCGAGGTAGTTCTGATAGGTCGTATGGTTAGTAAAGGCATCAATAATAATTTGTTGAGGGGTCTCTACTTTTTGCAATAAGAGAAAGATTGCTTGATTATGAAGGGCAACCTTTACAGAAACAGCATTATAACGACTAGGGATAATTTCATTGTATTTCTGGGGGGATAAGAGCAGCGCTTGATGTTCAATTTCAGCCTGCAAGATTGGTGCAATTTGGCGAATTTTAGCATCCGTCAGTTTTTTTGAATCATTGACCCCTAATTCCTTCAAGCGGTGATGGTGATGGGGGCTGACCAGACTAGCTACGACAGCTAATCCTCCAAAGTAGGAGCCGTTTCCGACTTCATCTGTTCCAATGGTTACCAAGGAATTGTCAATGCGAGTAGCGGTTTTTCCTTTTGTGGTTGGGGCTGTCTGCGTCCATTGATCAGCTAAGGATTGTGCCTGTGGACCTTGGAACATTACCTTTCCAGACTTGTAGGTGCTGACAGCTGTCCCCTTGACCCTAAAGAAATGGGTCTTGTTGCTATCTTTATTTGGCGCTTGGTCAGCTTGATAGCTTTGGACAAGCTTTTGGAGTTCTTTTGGTGAAAGTTGGATAACGACGGTACTCATGCCTATTATTCTACCATAAATTTTAGAAAAAGACTTCAACAAATGGAAAAATCAACTAGATTAAGGTATAATAAAAAGGAGGTGGATTATGACAAGTTTTAACCGATACAAATTTACATTTTCAGACAAGCAATTCACAGTGACAACTCAGCATGATAACCTCTTTATGGAAGAAATTCAACGAGTTGCAGGGGAAAAATATAGGGCGATTCAAGAGAAGATGCCAACAGCAGATACGGAGACCTTGGCTATTTTACTGGCAATCAATACTTTGTCCGTCCAATTAGCTAGAGAGCTCGATTTTGATAAGCAAGAAGAAGAACTTGTCCGACTGCGTAAGAAAGCCTTGGAGCGTTTTCAAACGACGGATTCAACAGGAGGAACCCAAAGCTAATCATGCTAACGATTTTGATTTTACTCATACTGGCTTGGCAGTATTATATAGGCTATTCAAGAGGCTTGTTTTTACAAATAGCTTATACTGTCGGAAGTATCCTTTCGCTTCTTTTGGCTAGTTTTTTCTATAAACCCTTAGGAGATTGGTTTTACCTATGGGTGCCCTATGCAAGCCCAACGGAAGGTATGTCTAATTATTTTTTTGATGACCAATATCTTTTTAGTTTGGATAAGGTATTTTATGCTGGTTTAGCTTTTGTTCTTTTATACTTGGCATTTTATTCCCTTATTCGCTTCTTGGGCGTGTTTTTGCATCTCTTTCCCCGTGATCGGTTAGATAAGCTGCCTTATACTAAGTATATTGCAGGTGGGCTATCTATTTTAGTTACTTGGATAGGGGTTGAAATGGTTCTAACTATTTTGGCTACGATTCCAGCTACGCTTGTTCAAGACTATTTAAATAAGAGCTTTCTGGCAAAAGCCATGATTAATACACCACTGATTCGGCAACTTCTAGAGAATCTCTGGTTAACACAGATAATTGGGTAAGGGCAACCTTACTCTTTTTAAAAATAAAGCAGAAAATAATAAGATGAATACAAAAATTTTAGACAGTTTAGAATTTAAGAAAATAAAGGCTCAGTTTCAGCCTTTTTTAGTCACTGCCCAAGGGCTTATAGAGCTAGAAGAGTTGAGACCAAGTAGCGAGGCAAAACGTATCCGTTTGCTCTTTGAAGAGTTGGAAGATATGGCTGCTATCTTTTTAGAAGCTCCGCAATTTTCATTGGGAGTAACGGAGGATGTCAGTGGTTTAGTGGCGCGCTTAGCGGTGGATGGTCAGCTTAATATTGAGGAATTTTTAACCCTCAAACGCCTGCTGGAAGTCAGTAAGGCCCTGAAAGATGTTTATGACGATTTGGAGAATATCTCTTTCAAGCAACTGAACAGGCTTTT
>DIXV01000048.1:9473-13080 GCA_002436115.1 Streptococcus sp. UBA6071
AAAGCAACTGAACAGGCTTTTTGACAATATAGAGGTTTTCCCTCATCTACAGGGCGGTCTTCAAGCCATTAGTGAGGCAGGAACCATCGAGTCTTTTGCCAGTCCTCAACTAGCCAAAATTCGGCGTCAAATTCAAGAAGGAGAGGCACAAGTTCGTCAGGTCATGCAAGATATCCTTAAAAAACAAGGGGATATGCTGACTGAGGCCATTATTGTTAACCGAGGTGGTCGCAATGTCCTGCCAGTCAAAAACACCTACCGCCACCGAATACCAGGTGTGGTGCATGACATTTCATCGTCAGGGTCAACCGTTTATATTGAACCACGTGCAGTGGTCAACCTCAACGAAGGAATCACGAATGCTCAGGCAGAAGAACGGCATGAAATCAACCGTATTCTGAGGGAGCTGTCGGACATGGTTCGACCTCATCACCAAGCCTTCAAAAACAATGCTTGGTTGGTTGGTCATCTTGATCTGGTTCGGGGAAAGCATCTTTTTGCCCGCAAGTATCAAGCTAGTCTTCCTAAAATATCGGACAATCAGGAGGTACAGTTGTTAGCTGTCCGTCATCCTCTTTTAGAGAATCCAGTTGCCAATGACCTTCATTTCGGGAGAGATTTGACTGCCATTCTTATCACAGGGCCAAATACGGGTGGTAAGACCATTATGCTTAAAACCTTGGGAGTAGCTCAGCTCATGGCTCAGTCAGGCCTACCAATTCTAGCGGATGAGGGAAGTAGTGTGGCTGTTTTTGAAGAGATTTTTGCGGACATCGGTGACGAGCAGTCTATCGAGCAGAGTCTGTCAACCTTCTCTAGTCACATGACCAATATTGTTGCTATCCTAGAGGAGGCAGATGGGCAATCCTTGGTTCTTCTGGATGAATTGGGAGCGGGAACTGACCCGCAGGAGGGAGCCAGTCTAGCGATGGGGATCTTGGAGCACCTGCGACTCTCCAATATTAAAACGATGGCAACTACCCACTATCCAGAACTTAAAGCCTATGGTATTGAGACCGAATTTGTAGAAAATGCTAGCATGGCGTTTGATACGGTGACCTTGAGTCCAACCTATCGGTTTATGCAGGGGCTTCCTGGTCGTAGCAATGCCTTTGAAATTGCGCGTAGACTGGGTCTTTCTGAGATTATTGTCTCTCAAGCAGAGGGCATGACCGACAAGGATAGTGATGTTAATCGGATTATTGAGAAACTGGAAAGCCAGACCCATGAGAGTCGTAGACGGCTAGATAATATTCGGGAAGTAGAGCAGGAGAACCTAAAGTTCAACCGTGCGGTCAAAAAGCTTTATAATGAATTCTCCCATGCCAAGGATAAGGAATTAGAAAGAGCTTACGCTGAGGCACAAGAGATTGTCAACGAAGCTCTGGCAGAGAGTGAGGTTATTCTTAAACGCCTTCACGACAAGTCTCAGCTTAAACCTCATGAAATCATTGAGGCCAAGGGGCAACTCAAAAAGTTAGCCCCTCAACCCGACCTATCCAAAAACAAAGTGCTCAAAAAAGCTAAGAAAGCACGGGCACCCAAAGTGGGTGATGCTATTGTTGTGACCAGCTATGGGCAAAGAGGAACCTTGATTAGACAGGTCAAGGATGGTCGTTGGGAAGTCCAAGTCGGTCTCATCAAGATGAGCCTTCGGGAAGAGGAATTCAATCTGCTCAAACTTGAGGAAAGCAAGGAGCAGAGTAAGAAAAAACAGGTTAAGGTTGTCAAGCGGGCGACCGGTTCAGCTCCTCGAGCTCGTCTGGATCTCCGAGGGAAACGGTATGAAGAAGCCATGCAGGAGTTAGATGAGTTCATAGACCAAGCCCTCCTTAATAATATGGCTCAGGTGGATATCATTCACGGTATTGGGACAGGTGTTATCCGAGAGGCGGTCACCAAGTACCTTCGCCGTAATAAACATGTCAAACGTTTCGGCTATGCTCCGCAAAATGCAGGTGGTTCTGGCTGTACCATTGCCCACTTGGGCTAAAGGGATTTTGACCAGTGCACTAAGTAAAAACAGTTTCTTTAACTCCGATAAGGAATTAAAGAAACTGTTTTTTTCTATATAATACATAAGATATGCTGATTAGTCATTGCTCACATGATTCATGGCAAGAGATGTCTTTTTGAGTCTCAATACTCGCAGTATAAGAATGATATGGTTTTTCTAATCAATCCAGTCTAGCAAGTCCAGATGAGGCTTGGTCATGGAAGTGCATGCCGAAGGATAGCTTTGGCAACACCTGAGTCATTATTGGAAGCAGTCTGATAGTCGGCCAATTTTTTAACGGCTGGATTGCTATTTGCCATGGCGATAGCAATTCCTGCAAATTCAAGCATCTCCAAGTCGTTGTTGGCATCTCCTATGGCCATAACGTCTTTGGGAAGGAGGTTGAGGGATTTCACCAGATGTTCAAGTGCTTTAGCTTTACTAACGCCTTTCGGTAACATTTCAAAAGCATAATCCAGACTCCTAACAACATTGAACTCCTCTGCTAAGCTTTTCTCGTATCGTTTCTGAAAGTGGTCTAACTGGTCTGCTTGGCCCATAAAAATAGGAACTAAGACAGGGAGTTTAAGTGTCTTGAACTTGTCTAAGTCTATATGGTAGAGTTTGGAGTATTCAACCTCAGCATCGTGTTTTGCTTCTTTACTTACTTGCTGGCCGATAACGTAGTTGGCATCAGGTGTGAAGAGCACCAGATTAAGGCTGGGAAAATCAAACAGAAGATTAGCCAGTCGATCCAGGCTGTCTTCTTTGACCTGTTCTTGTTTCAGGATCTGCCAATCCTTGCTGTTAAAGGTTAGGCAACCATTGTTTCCAATAACGTATTCCTCATCGGATAGGTCTAAATCATCAAGATAAGGCTTAATCCCCGATTTTGGTCGGCCAGTACAAAGGACAATTTTGATTCCGAAACGTGCTGCCTTTTGCAGCACTCGTTTATCCTCAGCAGAAATCTGTTTATTGGAATCTAATAAGGTACCATCCATATCGATAGCAATCAGTTTAATCATATCTGCCTCCTCTAGGTTGCTTAAGAAGAATGTGCTTACTTTAAGTATTTTATCATGCCAAAGCCTTAAAGACAAGCAACATTTTATCCACTGACAAGGTGAGAAAAGCTTCTTTTCTGGCTGACTTTAGCCTTCTTGGAGGCTTTCTTGCTTGAGAGAAACTCTGGTCTAGGGCTAGTCGTTAGGCAAAAATGTGGAGAGGCGTAGCAAATAGTTGGCAAAATTCGATTTTTACCGTAGAATAAACGTATAACGGATTAGAAATGGGGATTTTACGATGGAAAACATCACAGATAAGACTTTTGCAGCAGATACCGCTGAGGGACTGGTTTTGATCGATTTTTGGGCAGAATGGTGTGGGCCTTGTCGGATGCAGGCGCCAATTCTAGAGCAACTATCAGAGGAATTTGATGCCTCAGAACTCAAAATTGTCAAGATGGATGTGGATGACAATCCTGAAACGGCACGTGAATTTGGCATTATGAGTATTCCTACCCTCATGTTCAAAAAGAATGGTGAGGTGGTTAAGCAAGTGGCTGGAGTCCACACGAAAACCCAACTCAAAGCCATTATTGCAGAGTTG
>DIXV01000131.1 GCA_002436115.1 Streptococcus sp. UBA6071
TGAAGGGACTGTTGCTTCCGATGATATCGAAACTGACTGGTCACCCAACAGCGACTTTCTACGAACTGTTGCTCCAAAACGTATCAATCAATACATGAAGAACTCAGGTCTATCCTATACACTTGGTTGGGTTGAACTAGCTTACAAGAAAGCAACGAAATCTTGGTTTCATGATTATGATGTTCACAATGTCTTGAAACGCTCAGGAGTTAAACAGGCTGAACAACTTGAAGGAAAAGAATGGTTCAAGACAGACTTGGAAATGGCTAAATCTGCCATCAAAGCTGTCAAAGAAGGCAGAGACTATCTTAATACACCTGCCGATGAGACTGTGGTGAAAGAACAGCTCATTACTTTGCGTCCAGAGCAAGAAGCAGCTGTCGAGCAAACGCAAAAAGTCTTTAAGAGAAAAGATAGAATGCTTTGGAATGCCAAAATGCGTTTCGGGAAAACGTTGACATCATTGCAGCTAGTTAAAAATGAGAACTTCCAAAAAGTACTCATCATGACTCACAGACCTGTTGTAGAAGACTCATGGTTTGACGATTTTTACAAGATGAAAATGAATGAAGCAGGCTATGACTTCGGATCAGCAGATAAAGGTGCAACCATTGACAAACTGAAAAACGGACATAATCCATTTATCTATTTTGCTTCAATTCAACTTTTGAGGTATAACAACGGTCAAACTAACCTGAAAGAATTTTCAGAAGTGGATTGGGATTTGATTATCATTGATGAAGCTCATGAAGGTACTCAGACCGAACTCAGCGATACTGTCATGAAAGAACTTATTAAAGAACATACGAAGGTACTCGAACTATCAGGAACACCATTTAACCTTTTAGATCAATTTGAGGACGAACAAGTCTATACTTGGGACTATGTCATGGAACAGACTGCCAAGAAGAAATGGGAGCTGGAACATCCTGACCAACTAAATCCCTATGAAACATTGCCAAAAGTTTCCATGTACACTTTTGAGATGAAGCGTAAGGAGTATTTTGCAGACGAATCTAAGTCTTTCAATTTTAGAGAGTTTTTCCGTGTGGATGAGAATGGCAAGCTTGTCCATAAGCAGGACGTCCGTAACTTCTTGGATAATATCACGAATCCCGATAGTATCACCAACTACCCATTTTCAACTAAGGCTTATCGTGAAGGACTGCGCCACACTCTTTTGCTCATGCCAGGTGTTAAAGAAGCCAATGCTTTCGAGGACTTGTTGAAAGAGCATCCGATTTTCGGTCAAGAGTACAAGATTGTCAATGTCGTCAGAGGTTCAAATAGTGATGATGGAATTGCCAATGATGCTGATATCGATAAAGTTCGCTCTGCTATTACCAAAGACCCATCACAGACAAAAACTATCACCTTGACGGTCCGTAAATTGACAACGGGGGTAAACATTCCTGAGTGGACGGCTGTTATGTTCCTATCAAATACCAACAGTGCTATGAACTATCTGCAAGCAGCCTTTAGAGCGCAGACACCATTCTCTCATGAGAAGTTGGGTATGAAGAAAAACTGTTATATCTTTGACTTTGCTCCTGATAGAGCATTAACTGTCATGGCAGAAAGTGCCCAAATCAACTCTGGTGTTGGTAAGAAGAATACCCAGCAGCAAAAACAAGCGATGGCTCAATTGTTGAATTTTATGCCAATCCTTGGCAGTTCTGACAATGGCATGAAGACTTTTGATGTGGATAGGATGCTGACACAGCTCAAGAAAGTCTATGCTGAAAAAGCAGTACGTTCAGGTTTTGAAGATGATAGTCTTTACAACGATAACTTACTGACACTAACAGCTGACGATGCTAGTATGTTTACCAAACTCAATGCCATTGTAGGCAAGACAAAAAATCAGAAAACACCTAAAAAAGTTATGGTCAATGAAAATGGTTTGACTAACGAGGAGCATGAACAGGCTGAAAAAGCAAAGAAAAAACCAAAAGCGAAACGCACAGCGGAAGACTTGGAAGTCATAGAAAAGCAAAAAGAAGCGAAAAAGCAACGCAAAAGCATGATTTCCATCTTGCGTGGTGTCTCTATCCGTATTCCTATGATGATTTATGGTATGGTAGTTGATTTGTCTAAGGACATCACCATCCGAGATTTCATCAACCAAGTAGATGATGAATCCTGGAAAGAGTTCATGCCAAAAGGTTTCACCAAAGGTATGTTTAGCGATATAACCAAATACTACGATGCAGAAGTCTTTATCGAAGCGGGTCGCATTATCCGCCAACGTGCTAAATCTTTTGATGAGATGGACTTTGTTGAGCGAGCAGAAAAAATTGCTGAGCTTTTCGGCATTTTCAAGAATCCTGATAAGGAAACAGTTTTGACACCATGGCGCGTGGTCAATCTCCAAATCACTAAGTCTATTGGTGGCTTGAACTTTTATGATGATAACTTTGAATCAGTGACAGATGGCGCAACCTCGAATCTACATTGGGTAGAGAACGAGACCACCTCATCTGTCTATCATCAGGATGTTAAAATTTTAGATATCAACTCAAAAACTGGTTTGTACCCACTTCATAGTGCCATCAGTTTGTATTATCAAAGGGTTATGGAAAATGATGACAATCACTTTGAAGCAGATAAAGTCTATCAAGAGATTTTAGCAAACAATATCTACGCTATTGCTAAGACACCAATGGCAAAAACAATTACCGAGAGAACTTTGATAGGTTATCGAGACTATAAGACAAATGTAACTTATATTGAAAACTTTTCAAATACCCTGAAATCAGATATCAAAAAAGGCAAAGAAGCCGTAGAGGAGGCATTTAAAAACGTGAAATTTGATATTGCAATTGGAAATCCTCCTTACCAGGAAGAAACAATCGGAGAGAATTCAACATTTGCCCCACCAATCTATCATCAATTTATGGATTTATCTTATGAACTAGCTGATAGGGCAGTCCTGATTACGCCAGCACGTTTTCTTTTTAATGCAGGAGGTACACCAAAAGCTTGGAATACTAAAATGTTAGCTGATGAACATTTGAAAGTTATTTATTTTGAACAGAATTCTACCAATGTTTTTCCAAATACGGATATAAAAGGTGGGGTAGCAGTAACCTATCGTGATGTTAAAGAAAATTTCGGTGCTATTGAAACCTTTACAGCTTTTGAAAGTTTGAATAACATTCTCCATAAAGTTATGCCTGTAACCAAGGTAACTTTAGATAGTATTATCAGTGGCCGTGGAGTATACAAATTATCCGAAAAAGCTCTTAGTGATTATCCAGAAATAGAAGATATTCAGTCCAAGGGGCATAAGTTTGATGTTGGCTCTGGTGCTTTCAAAATCTTATCCCAATTGCTTTATTTTGAAGAAAAGCAAACTGAGAATGATGTTCAAATTCTCGGTTTGGAGAACATGAACCGTACCTACAAATGGATTAATAAGGCCTACCTCAATCCACCAGAAAGTTTTTACAAGTATAAGATATTTATTCCAAAATCAAATGGAAGTGGTGCTTTAGGGGAAGTATTCTCCACACCCCTAATCGGGGAACCCCTAATCGGGGCAACGGAAACCTTTCTATCTGTTGGTGGTTTTGAAACCAAAGAAGAAGCAGAAGCTTGTTTGAAGTACATCAAAACTAAATTTGTTCGTGCTCTTCTTGGAATTCTTAAGATTACACAAGATAATACTAAGGATAAATGGGTAAAAGTTCCCCTCCAAGACTTTACGTCTAATTCGGACATTGATTGGTTACAATCAATAGCTGAGATAGACGAGCAACTCTACCAAAAGTACGGATTCTCTGAGGAAGAAATTGAGTTCATTGAAAGCAAAGTGAAGGGGATGGAATAGAATTATGGAACCTTATATTACAGAATCAGTTGTTAATGCGGGAGTTGAACTAGGTATCTTAGCTGTTAAAGGGACAACAGCTAAGATAAATAGTAAAATTCAATCAATGAAAACGGAGCGTGAAGCAGATAAACTAAGAAGCTCTTACGATGACATTGTCAATGAGTTACTTTTTGAACGGGCTGACGCTCTTCGGATTGCTCAAATCTATAAAGAGGAGTATGAAAAAGTTACTATTAAAGATGAAGATATAGAATATCTCCATAATACTCTCATCCGAATTATTTCTATATTTGGTTCTTTTGGGAATGTCACAGAAGAACAATCTGTGTCATTTCAGCAGATGGCAGATTTGCTTAATAAGGATGCCTTAAAAACAATGCAACTGCTGGGTTTTAATTACAGAGAAGCAATAGGGGAGCCTCTGACTGAAGTTTGCGCAAATACTATAAAATCTAAATTGGGAAGTTTTTCTAAGACTAAGAAAAGATAGGGATATGTCTTAGGAGCGTTTTGGTTTAACAGATAATATTTAGGAGGGTCAATGACAGCAATTAGAAATTATCAAGCCAAGGAAGAGTTAGATGATTTTGAAGTTACTCAATCAAAGATTACGGCGAATGCACTGTTTAATTTTATGAGGGAATACACTTTTTTAGAAAAAGTTATATACAATATGGCTATTTCACCTAGATACTATCCTGAGGATGTTAGATATTTAAGACTAAAAAAAGGTTCTGAAGATTTGACTGAATGGTATATTCCCATGACATGTTTTTGTGATATTCCGTTGCATCAGATAAGTTATCACGCTGAAGGAAATTCAATGTCCCCGAATGCGAATGATAAGGGGTACGGTAAATTTTCAATAGCTTTTCATAAAGAATTTGGAATTAGAAAAGGGATACAGCCAATTCATTATCTAAATGAGGGTTCTGCTCATGTAGAAGAACTGACAAACACTATGAATTTATTATTAAATCAAGGAAATAACGCTACAGGGGTTAATGAAGTCTTAACAAACTTTATTTTTGAGTATATTCGGATGATTAAACCTTATGTAGGTAAGATGAAACGTAGAGATAAAGATAATAATGTCATAGAAATAACAAAGAATTTTCAAGATGAGCATGAGTGGAGATACATTCCTAAATTAAATCTGAGGGAACTTCCACTAATGTTGGTTGAGGAAGAGGGTATTCGTGCCGAAGAAATCAATAAAATTTATACGGATAGCATACCACAAACACGTGATGGTGTATTAAAATTTGATGTAGAAGATGTGAGGTATATATTTGTTGATAGTGTTCAGCATAGAAATCGTTTAATTCAATTTATCAGAGGAAAACGAAAAGGAAAACGACTATCATCTCAAGAAAAAGATATTCTAATCTCAAAAATAATGGTATATGATGAGTTAAAGGAGGATACGTGATGGCTGTCTCAAAGTTTAATTCAGTATTTTCTAAAAAGACTAACAAAGAAATGAAGGCTCCTACTGCTCTAAGGAAAAAGCTCAATCTGGAGGCTCCTAGAGGATATTCATATGAGCTGATGGAAGGAACGGAGGATATGTATGTCTTACGTTCTAAAAAGAATCGTAAAGAGAATAGCTTTCAAGTGAGGATAAAATTTCCATTAGAATTTGAAGGTATGACACTACATAGTATTGATGAATTAGTCGAGGCTATGTATAGAACTCAAAAAACTTTTAAACTAGATGAGTCGCTTCAAGAGGATCCCCCAACTATCATTCAATTAGGGAGTTCAGGTGTTATAAAACAAATGATAGGTTCCGTAGAAACATTTCCTGCTCTAGATCCAATAGAAGTTGAAGTAGGAGAGGAAAAATTTTTAGTACCTGTTGAGAGAGTACCTCATCCAAGCTTAACAGAAATTAAAATTATTTCACGTAGAGGCCAGTTGATTGATTTAGAAATAATATTAAATGAAGAATCCAATCATATAAAATTAATAGCTAAATTAAATTACGATACTTTAATGACCTTAGATGATTATTTCAAAAATTTAGATATTATCAGATCTTTCTTTACACCTGTTATAAAAATATTTAATAAAACTTTAGTACCTGATGATAATCAAATCGGAGCGTTTAAGCATAATCATGATTTTTTTGAAGCACTTAGAGAGATACAAAAAATTTTTTCTGTTACTTTTGATTTTCCTCATAAAATAAATAATGATGATGTCTATTTTACAAAGGTTTTGTTTGAGTCATTTATTAATAATAGATTAGTAGCAATTCAAAATCAAAATCAAATTGTTTTTTCCTTTGATAAAGAGAAATTCTATTCTTCAAGTCATTCTGAATTAGAAGATGGTGTTGAAATAGGAGTAGTTCGTCCTAGAGAGATAATCTCTTTGGAATTATTTGGAGCTGAATTACAGTTTTTAGAATATACTATCTATCCAAGGATGACCTTCAGAAGAATGATAGATGAAAATCGAGAAGAAATTAAAGTGATTTTTGACTTGCCAGAAGAGAGCAATCACTATATGTTATTTTCACTAGATTCTATAGACGAATTTGATATGATGACAACAGGTCAAGACTTATTTGAACGAATGGATAATGCCGTATCTATACAAGAGATTGATTTTTCTGTATTATGCTAAGAGCACTTCTTAGTGAGAAATTGACATTTGAAAATAGAAAGGAAATCTAAACTTGAAGTATAACAAGCCTTTATCTCACTACCAATATTCACCAGAAAATCAATATTTGGATAGAAAAAGCGCTAGGAAGAAGCCTTCGGAATTGCTTAAGCATTTGATTGCATTTGCCAATGCTGACGGTGGTCAGTTGGTCATTGGTATTGAAGATGAGAAGCTAGGGAATATTATTACTGGTTTCAAAGATAGCAAAGCTTATCCGATTGATGACTTTAAAAAGATTAATCATGAAATGCGTGATGCCCCTCTGGATTTGTCTTTTGAAGAGATCCCTGTAGTTAATCATAAAGGAGAATCCGATCTGATTTTGATAATCTCAATTGAACTTTCCTCGAATCGTGTAATTGCTGCACCAAATGATGAGGTATATTTGTGTCAAGGAGATAAATCGGTTAAGTTGAGTTATGAACAGCGAACGCAGCTCAGTTATGACAAGGGGCAACGCTTCTTTGAAGATGAGCTGGTTTCTGATGCCACTTTAGAGGATATTGATGATAGCCTCGTACAAGATAAAAAAACGTTTCGATGTATCAGAACATTCAATAGAGGAAATTACAGGTATGGATAAAGCAAAAAATATAAAAATTTCATTATTTCTACATACGGAAGAAGTGAAATCATATGATAAATGTATTAAAAATAGTATATCAAGTGGTTCGCTCAAAGAATATAAAGTTAAAAAATCAATAGGTATCGAAGGAAGGGTCTTTGTACATGAAACGATAAGCTCTATTCCTGATTGGAAAACAGAAGTTGAATCGTTACTAGATGTATCAATTGATATCAAACCGAATCAGGCGAATAAAGCGGTAGTAGTCTTTAAGTATAAAGAAAGGTTTTTTAGTGTTGTTTATGGCTATGGTAGATCAATGTTGAATGAATCAACTATAGTTAGGAATTTTGGGTTAAGGAGTGTTGTTAATCTTATAGACGAAAATAAGATTCGTAGTATGAATTTAGCAAGTATTGAGGATGTTATTGTTGATACTCAAAGACAATCTACTCAATATGGTGGACAAGAACTCTTTCAACCAGATATAATGAAAGACTTATTACGATCTATTTCTGGCTCCCCATCTAATGAAACTGTAGCTAAATTTTTGACGGGTATGGATTCTTTGACAGCTACGAGACAGATGAAAATTGAAGATATTAAGGAGAATATCAAATTTTATTATGCTACTTACTATAAAGAGGATTATAAGCGTAATGGTTTTGCATGGATAGATAATATTAGTGAACAAAAATCTCCTGAAATAAAAGCTAAGTTAAATGATAAATTGATTTTAGAAATAGGGACAGGGAATTATCCTACGATTGCTCCTAATAAAGTAATACGATGGGATGGTATAGAAGGGTTTAAAATTACAGGTGTCTATTCAAGAAAATATCAAATAGATATTGATTCAGAGGGCTACTTTAAAAAGTTATTGTCTAAAGATTATAAGAGGAAGTTATTAGCTATGTTGAAGAGACATAAATTGAAGGTTAAATATACTAGATCTAGTATTGAAGAGAATATTGCTAGCATATATGATTCCTTAATTTATGAAACGGATTATGGAAAGGAGAAGTATATTCTGTGTTATGGAAGTTGGTATAGTATATCATCAGATTTTTATAGTATGATTGAAAAGCAAGTAAATAATATTCCAATTTCGACTATTAAATTTGATCCTTGCAAGGCTAATGAATCTGAAGGAGTTTATAATGGACGTATTGCAAAATCTTCAAGTGACTATATTTTGATGGACAAAAAACTTTTTTATCCTGATAATGGTCGAAGTGGGATTGAAGTATGTGATGTTTTAACAAAGCAAAGACAATTTATTCATGTGAAAAAAGGGGGTTCCTCATCTAAATTAAGCCACGGTTTTGCTCAAGTAGCGGTTTTTTCAACTACTTTTGCTAGAGATTTAAAAATGCGTCAGTTTATAAATAAAGTAGCAAACACAACCATAGTTGCTAAAAAGCTCCCTGTTAGTGATATAGAAGTCATTTTTGCGGTTATTGATAAGAGATGTGGAACTGCTAGCAACTTGTCAGATTTTATTCCTTTCTTTTCAATGGTAAATTTATCAAATACCATAGATACACTTACTTCACTGGGAATTAAATACTCTTTTATGAAAATAATTCAAGAGTAAAATTGATACTATTCCTCAATGATATAAGCTACAAAAACATATTTTTGGTAATCTATTGATTAAAATAGTTGTTGATAAGTGAAATGTTTTAACAAAACAAGTCTTAAAAGCCTTGATTTAATAAGCTTTGTGATAAATCTGTAAAATATCATCCAAAACCAGTTCTCAAAAAAGCTTGTAAAACTAGGTAATTCTCAAAACGGTAATATCCCGTTATATCAACGTTTGTGGACATTCAATATTTTTATCTTGGATGTCCTTTTTTCTGCAAAAAATAAAAGTTTCCACCAAAATTCTCACCAAATTTCCACCATTACATTTTTAGATTTCTGAAGGATGACGTTAACCAAGCTTGTCAAGATGAAGTAGTTTTTTATCAACTGTTAGTATGATTGAGAAAAAATAAGAAAATCTCTGATAAAGAGACTCTGGTGGATGAGATTAGGAGAACTATCCGATCAAGTCTTGAAAATTGTGCCAAAGAAGGTTTGATTGTGGATTTCAGCAACCAAACAGATTTAGACACTATTACTGATAAGACAGATATTATTGAAGGGTTTTTCAACTTTGTATGTCAGAAACAACAAAAAGAAGTTGAGGCATTGATTCAAGCAGAAAACCTGAA
>DIXV01000132.1 GCA_002436115.1 Streptococcus sp. UBA6071
CATTAAGTTCCTCCTTAATTGTTTGGATCTTTTGAGCAATAGCCAAGCGCTCAGCTGCTTTTTCAACAGGAATTTTTTCCAGGACTCTTGACAGTTTAGACCATTCCAGAGACCAGCGCTTGAGAAAGGTTTCTGACGCTTGTCTCAGCAATAAGGGGCCAAAACGTATTTCTCGAAGTGATAAAGACTGACTTCCTTTTTCTACGACAATGATTTCATAAAACTTTCCTGTATCTTCCACAATATCTTCGGCAACAATAGCAAAACCATTTTGCGATAGCCATTGTCGAAGCTCATCTTCACGATTATTAGGTTGAAGGATAAGCAAGTCAATGTCTGTCAGCAAGTGCTGACCTCTTTCTAAGATAGCTGTGATCAGACCACCACCCATACCAGCGATGCTTACGGTATCAATTCTGTCCTCAGGCAACAGAGCCGATAAGCCGTCAGCCAAGCGAACCTGCAAATCTTCTTTTCGATCAGATGTCCTTACATTCGCCAATGCCGTTTGGTACGGTCCTGAGGCAACTTCACCTGCCACCGCAAAATCAATTTGTTGCTCTTCCATTAAGTACAGCGGAAGATAGGCATGGTCACTTCCAACATCTAAAAGCCTTGCTCCTTTTGGAACAAAGCTTGCTAATTTTTCTAAACGTTTGGATAACATTACCATTTTCTTAATCCTTCCAAAGGTTCATAGCTCCCTGATAGTCTTTCAGTGACTGGGCCTTAGGGTGTTTCTGGGCATCAAATTCCGCATTTTTAACTTCAACTTGAGCCAAAGTTGTAATGCCTTCTCGTCGCCAATTTTTCAGTATGGTCTGGATGTAGCGCCAGTGCGGTTTTCCATTAAGAACGGCTTGTTTCAAAGCTGCTCGAATTAAGTCTGGGTTAGCCTCTTCTTCTAGACTTTTTTGTAGCTCCTCAATTTCAAATGGGCTCAGAAACCGTCCCAACTCACGCTCAAAATCCGTCACTAATGTCTTGGTAGGATTGCTGATATTCTCAAGACTTTCGTCATCCGTTTGAGAATCCGTAGCTAATAAGCGATCTAATTTGTCCAAGGCTGGTAGGGCATTAAAAATCAGCTCGATCCCATCTGCCATTTCAACAGTCGTAAACTCCAACACACCGACCGACTGAAGACTCGCAATAGAACGATTGACCTCTGCAACTGTCAGACCAGTCGCTTCTGAAATGGTGCTGGGAGCTAAGTCTGCACAATGCGAAGTATTCTGATAGAAAAAAAACTGCCAAACTAAAAAGTCTTCTGTTGATGCAAAGATGTTTTTAAAATTAAAAAGTAAGGCTGCTGGAATAACCACATTGCCAGACTCGAATTGCTGTAAATAAGTCATAATAACCTCTATAAACTTGAAAAAAACAAGGGGTCGGATTGGGCCAAATACCAGTCGTAAGGAGTTTCTTGGTAAACAGCATAGTTAATCCAATTATTGAAAAATTGGGCGGCTGCTAAATTCCAACGTAACTTTGGTACCTTATCAGGATCATCGTCTTCAAAATAGTTTGACGGAATTTTAGGATGGCGACCTGTTGCTAAGTCTCGCTTATATTCTTTCGCCAAAGTATCGCGGTCATATTCTAAATGACCAAAACTGTAAACCTCGCGCATGTCTTTAGCAGCAAGTATAGAGAGACCAACTTCTTGGCCCATTGCGAGAATTTCCAAGTCATCTAAATGTGCAATAGCATCTTCTGATACTGTTGTATGACGAGAATGGGGGGAAAGGAACTCATCATCAAAACCACGTAAGAGTGGACTTGTTGGCTTCATAATTTTCTGCTTAAAAATCCCCGATAATTTATGGGGTAATTGTTCCTTATCAACACCATAACGGGCATATAAGCCTGCCTGTGCCCCCCAACAAATATGTAGCGTAGAGTAGACGTGTGTTTTTGACCAATTAATAATAGCAACCAATTCTTCCCAGTAGCTAACCTCTTCAAATGGCATGTTCTCAACTGGTGCACCAGTGATAATCAGACCATCATAATAATTTCCCTTGATTTTAGAAAATGTTTTGTAAAATGTTTCCAGATGTTCTGCCCCAGTGTTTTTAGGTTTATAGGTTGCCATCTGAAGAAATTCAACATTAATCTGTAAGGGGGTATTCGAAAGAAGTCTGAGCAGTTGTGTCTCAGTGATAATTTTAGTCGGCATCAGATTGATAATCAAAATATCCATAGGACGAATATCTTGATGTTTCGCTCTATGGTCATCCATGACAAAAATATTTTCCGTCTTTAAAATCTCGACTGCTGGTAAATGATTATCAATTTTTATGGGCATAGCCTTCCTCCTCATACTACCTGTCATTAAGCGTGGGAGGTGATTGCTGATCTCTTATTTCAGCTTTAGCCCTCCCAATAGTTCTCACTAAGCTTGGACTCTCATCCTCACATCTTAAATTATACGGCAGGAAAATACCCTTTGCAAGCTTGTTTTTTCTTTAAGTTGCTATAGTCTATGGCTATAACGCTTGTTTTTGCCCTCAAGGCACTAATAGTGCATCAAGACCTTGTAGTCATAGTTTCCAATAGCCTCACGTCCTTTAAGCTCATCAAGCTCAATCAAAAAGGCACAACCTGCAACAATACCGCCTAGCTTTTCAATCATCTCAATCGTAGCCTTTACTGTACCACCAGTCGCCAAGAGATCATCAACAATGAGGACACGTTGGCCCGGTTTAATAGCATCTGCATGCATGGTCAAGGTATCAGTCCCATACTCTTTTTGGTAGGTTGCTTCAATAACTTCACGGGGTAATTTCCCTGGCTTTCGGACTGGTGCAAAGCCGATTCCTAACTCAAAAGCTACAGGACAACCAACGATAAAGCCACGCGCTTCAGGACCAACAATCATGTCGATCTTCTTATCTGTCGCATATTGAACAATCTCACGAATAGCATAGCTATAAGCATTTCCATCTGCCATCAAGGGACTGATGTCCCGAAAAACAATCCCTTTCTCGGGATAGTCATCAATGCGGGCAATATAATCTTTTAAGTTCATCATTTATTTCTTTCTTTTAAAATGTTTTTACACACCATTATAGCATGTTTTAAGGTATTCTCAAAATCTAATCTCTAATCCCAAAAGACAGGACCACTCTAATCTCATACCTCTTGTCTGAAGAAACTAGTGTTGTTCTCTTAAAAAATCATAAATCTCCTGCGGTGTCCCTAGAGCCATGACTTCTTGATGTTTTACCAATTCTTTTAAACGTTGATAAATCTGACTGTCGGAGATGTCCCGTTTTGGAGCATTTTCTACTATAGCCATTATACCATCTGTAATCGTGACAAAATGCAAGTCCTTGAAAATTTGAATCATCTTAACAAGAAGGATGTCTTGAATATTTAAGTACTGAGCTAGCTCTCGCAATTTGTATCGGACATCAAACTCCTTAAATTGATAAAGTGCTTTATAAAGACGCGCATATTGTTCCCGTGTGCCATAACCAGTCAAATAATAAGGCTGCTGAATGGTATTTTTAAAATAAATGGCTTCAAAGTCCTGCTCTTGAATAATCGCTTTTAATAAGGTAATGTCATCAGGGATATCATCGATGACAACACAGCTTCCCTCTACTGTCACTTGTTCTGTCGAAAAATTGAGATGGGCAACATCTTCAGGAAGAGGCCCTTTTTTTCCACGAAGATCGTAAAGTTGTATCCCTTCTACTCTGGCATCTACCAGAATGAGTTGGAGACTGGTGTTGCCATTCCAACGATTGACCGATAAGGTAACAGCTAGCTCCAGTTTTTGTGCTTGGAGGAACTCTCTTTCCTGCTTTCCTTTTCCAAAAGCTAGCACATCAAAACTCGAATCTCCTTGCCTAATTTTGAACTTGAGATGGGCACTATCTTGCCCCATCGCACGACTATTTTCCACCACAAAATCTCTTACATAAAAGACTGGTTGTTGATGACCCATGCCATAAGGAGCCAAACGTTGCAGAGTTTTAAGACTATCCAAAGTCAAGCTTGTCAAATCAAGCTCTTCATCCAAAACCAAGTTATTTTTTTGGCTCATATCAATCTCTTGACTTTGAATATAGTCACAGAGAATCGTTGACAAGCGCTCCACTTGATCACTTGTTAATGTCATTCCTGCTGCCCCAGCATGTCCCCCAAATGCGAGAAAGAGATCCGTCTGGTTACTTAGGGCTTCAAAGATATTGACTGCTTCAATAGATCGTGCTGATCCCTTTGCCTTACCTTCTTCAATAGTCAGAACAATAACAGGTTGATGTAGCTCTTCTAAGAGACGACCAGCCACAATCCCTAATACTCCTGGATTCCAACCTTCCTTAGCCAGAACTTGAGCTGGTTTTGTCTTATCAACCATCTCCCTAGCCTCTTCATAGATAGATTGGACAAGCGCCTTACGTTCTGTGTTTTTCTGTTCAAGCAAAAGGGCTATCGTTTGTGCTTCTTCATCATCAAATCCTGTTAGAAGTGCTATAGCTGGATTAGGATCATCCAATCGCCCGAGTGCATTTAACCTAGGAGCTATTTGAAAGCCAATTGTTTCTTCCGTCAAATCTTCTGGGGAAATCGTTGCCTGCTTAAAAAGTTCTTGTAAGCCAAAACGTTGGGTGTGTTTAAGAACCGTTAATCCATATTTCACCATGATGCGGTTTTCATCCGTCACACTGACCATATCTGCAATCGTTCCAATCGCAACCAAGTCTAACAGTTCGACATTGACATCTCCAAGGAGGGCTGTCGCTAGTTTAAAAGCAACACCACATCCTGCTAGATGAGGAAAAGGGTATTTGCCTTTAGGATGTTCTGGATGAATAATCGCATAAGCCTCTGGAAGTTTATCTGGAAGACCATGATGGTCCGTCACAATAACATCTACTCCCTTAGCCTGTGCTTGGTGAATAGCTGCATGTCCTGCTACACCATTATCGACTGTGATAATCAGACCAATGTTTTCCTGTTCAATAAAATAGCTGTAAATACTTTCGTTAGGACCATAGCCATCAGTAAAGCGATTAGGGAGATAGACTTGAGCTTCAGCCCCCAATTCATCCAGCGTTTCCTTAATGATGCTGGCACTTGTCATCCCATCTGCATCATAGTCTCCATAGATAAGAATAGGCTCACTATCTTCAATGGCCTGTCGAATTCGACGAACAGCCTTTTCCATATCATGTAAGAGGTAAGGATCATGTAAATCTTCCAAGCGCGGCTCAAGAAAAGACTGGAGACTTTCACGCTCTCGAATACCTCGTGTATAGAGAAGTCGAGCGGATAAATCGTCCAGACCCTGTTTTTTTGCCTCTTTTAAAAACGCACCATCTAGTTCAGAGGGCAGAAGTTGCCAATCGTATGTTGTTTTAATCATCTTCAACCTTTCACCGTTATATCATCTCTATTATACCAAATCTTTCTATAATGGGCTGAGTTTAGCAAGTCTTTCGAAGCTATCTTTCTTGAAAAAGATAGTCCCTAATCGCTTTGGTTGCAAAAGAGTAAACTATTTCGTTCCTCGTCAGTCAAGAGACGATAGTCTCCTTCTTTGAGCTTTTCATCTAGGATGATAGTCCCCATGGACAAGCGTTTAAGATGGGTGACCTGATTTCCTCTCGCTAAAAACATCCGCTTAACTTGATGAAACTTCCCCTCCTGAATAGTTAAAGTGACTGTTCGCCCGTCCTCTGACAACAGTTCAAGCCTTGCTGGAAGACATCGATAACCATCATCTAACCGAATCCCTTCTGCCATAGCTGATATATCCTCAAACTGACAGGGGCTGGCTAACCTTACCTCATAAGTCTTATCAACATGCTTTTTAGGAGATAGTAGCTGATGACTGAGTTGCCCATCGTTTGTTAGAAGTAAGAGTCCCACTGTATCCTTATCTAAGCGCCCTACTGGCCATACGCGATGATAGCGATTAGGCAGTAAGTCTAAAACCGTTTTTTCATACGGGTCTTTTGTTGCAGAAATAAAGCCAGAAGGTTTGTTAAGCATGATATAGTCAAACTGGTGATAGGACAGTTTTTGCCCATCCAAGTGAACCTGATCCACCAACTCATCGATTTTCATACTAGATTTCTGAACAACTTGTCCATTGACTGTTAGTCTCTTTGATTTCACCATGGTCTTAGCTTGACTTCTGGAGCCAGCACCAACTGCCACAATAAATTTATCTAATCGCATAGGCATTTTTCTAGCACCTCTCTTTGTCCTTTTATCCTCATTATAATAAGAATAAGAAGAATTGACAACAAAAGACCAGACCTAAAACTCTCTTTAAGATCAGTTTGTTTTGTTTAATAGGAATGTGAAAAAATGGTTTTTGAACAACTATGGTCTAATAGGAGGCCTGTGGAATTTGCAATGGTATCTCTAATATCAACTATTCCTAGATGAAATCTATAGTGACTCAGTTCAATTAGCAGTATACTTATGAAAGAAAAGAATAAGAAATTCTTATTCCCCTTTGAAGTGTAACCAAGAAAGCAAGCTCATTTTCTGACATGAGCGTAGTTATGGTATAATGATAGGGTTAAAAACTTACAAGAATTGAGTATAGAATGAAAGAAATTTTAAAACAATTTCGTCCATTTGATTTCATTCTGATTGGCCTAGCCCTCCTCCTCTCCTTTACCCCAGCTCTTGTGACAGGCTTTGTCTACAATCAGTCATCAAGTGAGGAAAGCAAGCTAGTAGCCGTCGTTAAAATCAATGGTCAAATTGTCGATGAACTGCCCTTGCAGGAGGGACAACATCAAGAAACCACCTACTATCCTAATCCAGGACAGTACAATATTGTCGAAGTGGATGGTACTTCTATCCGTGTCAGGGAGGATAACAGCCCTGACCAAATTGCGGTCAATACTGGATGGATTAATAAACCAGGACAGATTTTGGTCTGCCTCCCCCACCAGCTCATCATTGAAATCCAGCAGAGGGGCGGAACATCTGATGAGTCAGAAGAAGAGTTAATATTACCGATATAAGAAAAGGGCGGTTTTCGTAAAACTAGCCCTGTTTTTTATATAAAAATCCCAAGTAGCAAAACCAACACATACATGCCTGAAAAGAGGACAAAATTCTTGATGGAGGTTACAAATGTTTGGGATTTGATTTGTTTCCTGCGGAAAATGATGAGATGTTTTGCAAATGGAAGGACCAGAATAAGACCCAACAAAGCCCAGATTGGCAAGAGCCCCAACATGATATACATAAGCCACATCATCCATGGCAAGATGCTCAAAACAGTGTAGAGTAATACAGCAGCCTTGGGCTGGATATAGTGAACTAGAGTATAGCGATGATTGCGTAAATCTTGCTCATAGTCACAAAGATTATTAGCCAGCATGATATTGGCAATCAGGCAGATAAGGGGGATAGACATGGCGAAAATCTTCAGAGTCTCCAAAAAGTACCAGTTGATATTGGCAACCCCTTCTCCGATTGACCAAGAAGTCACGAGAAAATCAGAGGGAGACTGGATGTAAATAGCCAGGAAAAAGATTCCAAATCCCATAGTTACACCCGAAAAAACTTCACCAAGTGGTAAGCGCGAAAGCGGCATCGGACCAAAGGTATAGAAAATCCCAATCAAGAAGCAGAGGGCTCCCAGTGGCAAAAGGATTAAATCTGTTCGCCAGACTAAAATGAGGGAAAAGAAAATGGAAATAAGTAACAAGGTCAGGATAATGTCCACCATCTCTTTAAAATCCAAACCATGCTTGCCCAGCACATTTTCCTGCTCCCGATAGTCCATATCGACTGCTTTTTTATAGTCCATCGTATTGTTAATAGCTGTCGTACACATGTCAAAGCAAATAACTGCAATAATAAACAAAATAGTGTTGAGCCAGTCCAGTTGTTGGTAATAATACTGAGACCAGAGCAGACCAATCATCATAGGAAAGACACTGGCAACCTTGGTTTTCAACTCAACAAATTCTAAAAAAACGGGCAGGGATAAATGCTTAATCTGCAAGATGATACTCCTCATTTGTTAATGTAAAACTTTCCTTGAGTCCATCACTCAAGTGAACTCCACGATCCTTGTCAATAAAAACAGCTTCCACTCCATCCAGACTATTGATATAGACCAGCCCCTCTTCTATTCCATAGATGAAGAGAGTCGTTGACAAAGCGTCTCCTTGGATAGATGTATCTGAAAAAACAGTCACGCCAGAAATCGTATTCTCCACTGGATAGCCAGTCTCAGGGTCTAAGATATGGTGATAAATGTTTCCATCAACTTCAATATAGCGTTCATAAATACCAGAGGTGACAACTGAACGGTTAGTCTGGTAGACATTACCTACTGTCGCTCCGCGTACCTGATCTGGATCTTGTACACCCACCCGCCAACCCTGTTCATGGTTTGGCGAAGTTCCCATGACCACTACATTCCCCCCAAGGTTGATAATTGCCGTAGTAATGCCTGCTTTTTCAAAGAGTTCTTTAACCTGATCTGCAATATAGCCCTTGGAAATAGCTCCCAACTCCAAGCTCATCCCCTTTTCAATATAGACCGTCTTCTCCTTTTCATCTAATTGAACCTTGCGATAATCGACAAAAGGAAGGGCCGAATGAATCTCAGTTGGATCAGGTTTTCGGGCATTTTCAGAGCCAATGTTCCAGAGTTTATTGATAACCCCAATAGTAATATCAAAGCGACCTTGACTAAGTTTTGATGCTTGCAGAGCATCATCGATTAATTCGAAAGTCCGATCATCCACCTTCACTGCCTCTTCACCTGCCGCCTGATTGATTCGGTATATATCCGAGCCTTCTATCGTTGCCGACAGTA
>DIXV01000082.1:0-194 GCA_002436115.1 Streptococcus sp. UBA6071
AACTGGGAGAAGGACTATGCCCCTGAAACCAAAATCCAAGCAGAGCTAGCTGGACAGGTAACAGAAAGAAAAGTTGATAAGAAATAAGGGTAAGCGAGGGTGTATCCTTCTTTTGAAAATAAAACCAAAAGACGAGAAAGTAAAAAGACTTTCTCGTCTTTTGTCTCTATCAGAAGTGTAGAGTGAAGGAAGAG
>DIXV01000082.1:444-638 GCA_002436115.1 Streptococcus sp. UBA6071
TTGAATACTTTAGAACAGGGATTCATTTCTCAGATTTCCTTGTATCCGTGACAGTGAGACCATAGAGAGACTTATGATGATGCATCTTATTTCCTCAAAAGCGTGTGTCTTAATATTCAAAACACCAATCATAAAGGTAGTGATGAATACTTCAACGCCTTTCGTAGATTAAAACATTTTCGGCCTCATCCTAG
>DIXV01000082.1:915-3200 GCA_002436115.1 Streptococcus sp. UBA6071
AAAAAATTAAAAAAATTATAAAACAGGTAATGGATGTAATAATCAAAACCTATGATAGAGGGTAAGAAAAATTTTTTAATTGATAAAGGAGCTTACTATGAAAACATCCGTTCTTAGCAAATGTATTGTCATAGGCGTATCATGCTTATCTATTTTAGGTGCATGTGGCCAATCAAGTGGAGGAAACGAAGGCCAAAACATCAATGTTGTTTCCCGTGAAGAGGGTTCTGGGACTAGGGGCGCTTTTGTAGAGCTCTTTAAGGTAGAAGATGAGGATAAGAATGATGTGACAACAGAACAAGCTATTGTGACTAATTCGACAGCCATCATGTTGACAACTGTAGCAGGAGATGCGAATGCAATTGGCTACGCTTCACTTGGTTCCCTTGATGATACGGTCAAGACAGTTGCAATAGATGGTGCAGAAGCGAGTGTTGATAATATCAAGAACGAAACCTATAAAATGTCACGGCCTTTCAATATTGTCTCAGGAGAAAAGCAAAGCCCTGCCGGACAAGATTTTATAAACTTTATCTTGAGTGTTGAGGGACAAGAGGTGGTAAAAGACACTGGTTACATCTCCTTAGAAGGGCAAACAAGTTATAAATCTAGTGTTGATTCTGGTAAGGTTGTGATTTCGGGGTCAAGCTCAGTCACACCTGTTATGGAGAAACTAAAAGAAGCCTATTTGACCTATAACCCTGATGTAACAATTGAAATCCAACAAAGTGACTCTTCTACAGGAGTTACCAATGTTATTGAAGGAGCAGCTGATATTGGAATGGTATCTAGAGAATTAAAGGATTCTGAGCTAGAAAAAGGTGTAAAATCCCAAGTTATTGCTATGGATGGTATTGCTATTATCGTCAATCAGTCAAACACCATTGAAGAGCTTAGCAGTGATCAAATCAAGGCTATCTTCACTGGAGAAGCAAGCAGTTGGGAACAGCTTCTTTCAGAATAAGGAATTGAAAATGAATCGTTCTAAAGAAAAAGTGATGCAGGTCGTCTTTTTACTTACTGCCTGCATCTCGGTTACGGCCCTAATCTTAATTTGTTTGTTCCTTTTTTCCTCAGGTTTACCCGCCATAAAGGAAATTGGGGTCAAAGAATTCTTATTTGGTCGAGTTTGGAGACCCTCAAGTCAGTTATATGGTATTTTTCCTATGATTGTTGGGTCCATTTATGTCACGCTAGGCGCCTTATTAATAGGAGTTCCTGTTGGTGTCTTTATGGCTATTTTCATGGCTAAGTTTTGCCCAGACCCTCTCTACAAACCACTTAAAACCATCGTAAATTTAATGGCAGGTATTCCGTCAGTTGTTTATGGTTTCTTTGGCCTTGTTGTCTTGGTTCCTTTTATCAGGCAACAGTTTGGTGGTTTTGGAATGGGTGTCTTGACTGCCTCGCTATTATTGGGGATAATGATTTTACCGACGATTATCAATGTATCAGAGGTCGCCATTCGAGCTGTTCCAGAAAGTTTTTACGAGGGGGGCTTAGCCTTAGGGGCTTCTCACGAGCGGAGTGTCTTTTTCACCGTTTTGCCAGCTGCCAGTAGAGGGATTGTTGCAAGCATCATCTTAGGGCTTGGACGAGCTATTGGTGAGACCATGGCCGTTATCATGGTGGCAGGAAATCAAGCAATCATTCCAAGCTCGCTGACGTCGGGTGTGAGAACCTTGACCACTAATATTGTTATGGAAATGGGGTATTCGACAGACCTCCATAGAGAAGCACTAATTGCCACGGCAGTTGTACTCTTTATCTTTGTCTTATTGATTAACTTAACCTTTTCTCTGGTTAAAAAAGAGGATTACTAGATGGAAAATATCAACAAAAGAACTTGGAAGCACAAGCTCGAGTCGTATAAGCAAGATCCCTTGTCTCTTTTCTTATTTTTAATGGTTCTTGTCTCTGCTCTGATTACCTTTTTAGCAGTTAGCTTTATTGTCGCTTATATCTTGATTAAAGGGGTTCCTCATCTTAGTAAGGATTTATTTGCCTTAACCTATACAAGTGATAATGTCTCTCTTTTGCCAGCGCTGATAAATACCTTATTTATGGTGTGTTTGTCTCTTCTCTTAGCTACGCCTATCGGTATTGGTACCTCCATTTACCTGGTTGAATATGCCCGGAGAGAGAATCCCTTTGTTAACCTTATTCGGATTGCGACAGAAACTCTTTCTGGGATTCCCTCTATTATTTACGGTTTGTTTGGAGCCCTCTTCTTTGTCAAGTATGCGAATTTTGGCCTTTCCTTATTGTCGGGTTCAGTGACATTG
>DIXV01000082.1:3341-15158 GCA_002436115.1 Streptococcus sp. UBA6071
CTTTCCTTATTGTCTGGTTCAGTGACATTGAGTATCATGATTTTACCTTTGATAATAAGAACAGCAGAGGAAGCTCTTCTATCAGTGCCAGATACTTACCGTGAAGGGAGTTTTGCTCTAGGTACTGGAAAATTGAGAACTATTTTCCATATTGTATTACCCAGTGCTATGCCAGGTATTTTCTCAGGGACAATCCTTGCGATTGGTCGAATTATTGGGGAATCAGCAGCCTTAATCTTTACGGCTGGAACAGTTGCTGAGGTGGCTAAAAGTATCTTTAGTTCCTCACGAACCTTAGCTGTACATATGTATACAATTTCTGGTGAGGGGCTTTATCTCAATCAGACCTATGCCACAGCTGTGGTTCTCTTGGTCTTGGTTATTGTCATTAACTTATTGTCAGAAGTGATTGCCAAACGGTTAGGAAGTAGGACAAAAGATGAGTAAATTAGTTATCAAGGATTTGGATTTGTTTTATAATAAACAGCAAGCCTTAAAGAAAATTAATCTAGCAATTGAAGAAAAAGAAATCACTGCTTTTATTGGACCATCTGGTTGTGGGAAATCAACGTTACTGAAGAGTCTCAATCGGATGAATGATTTGGTTAAGAATTGCCACATTACAGGGGAAGTCAAGCTAGATAATCAGGATGTCTATCGTGATATCGAAATTAGTCTCTTGAGAAAAAAAGTTGGCATGGTTTTTCAAAAGCCAAACCCTTTTCCAATGAGTATCTATGATAACGTTGCCTTTGGCCCCAGAACACACGGGGTTCGTTCTAAAATAAAGTTGGATGAAATGGTTGAGCGTTTCTTAAAAGATGCCGCTATTTGGGACGAGGTTAAAGATCGTTTACATAAGTCAGCTTTAGGTTTGTCAGGTGGACAACAGCAACGCTTATGCATTGCTAGAGCACTGGCCATTGAACCAGATGTTTTGCTGATGGATGAGCCAACCAGTGCACTAGATCCGATTTCTACTTCCAAAATTGAAGATTTAGTTATAGAATTAAAGAAAGACTATACCATTGTGATTGTCACCCACAATATGCAGCAAGCCGTTCGAATCTCTGATAAGACAGCTTTCTTCTTAATGGGTGAGGTCGTTGAATACAATAAAACGAGCACCTTGTTTTCCCTACCACAGGATAAACGAACAGAAGATTATATTACAGGGAGATTTGGCTGATGCGTTCAAAGTTTGAAACCCAATTGATGGAACTAAAAAAAGACATGATTCTTATGGGAGCCTTATGTGAAGATATTATCTCAGGCTCGCTGGATGCCCTTATGGATCGTAAATCCTTATTGATTAATGATGCGGATAACCTGTCGCAACAGATTGACCAAATGGAAAATGATATAGAGAGCAAGTGCCTCAAGTTACTTCTTCGTCAACAACCTGTTGCCAAGGACTTACGGAGTATCTCAGCAGCTCTTAAAATGGTTTATGATATGAAACGTATTGGGAGTCAATCAGCTGAGATTGCAGATATTATTTCTTTGGGCCATATCAAAAAAACAGAAGAGTTAGCCCTCTTACAAGAGATGGCTAAGGCTGTGGTGCAAATGGTTTCGGACAGTATTGATGCCTTTGTTCACGATGACGAATCCTTGGCCAATCAGGTTATCCAAAAGGATGATCAGATAGATCAGCAATTTGCTAAGATCAAGCAATTGCTCATGCATTATTTTGCGAAGGATCAATCAGATGGAGAGCATGCTATTGATCTTTTGATGGTGTCTAAATATATGGAACGTATCGGTGATCATGCAGTTAATATTGCAAAATGGGTTTTGTTCTCAATCACAGGTCAGTTGGATGGGGGAGAAGGATGATTTATTGTGTTGAAGATGATGATAATATTAGGGAACTCATGCTCTACACCTTAAAATCAATGGGATTTGATGTTGAGGGCTTTGAAAAGAGTTCAGACTTCTGGCTAGCTATGGAAGTCAAGCTTCCAGATATGGTTTTACTTGATATCATGCTAGCTGATGAAGATGGCATTAGCATCCTTAAGCGCCTCCGCCAAAACTCTGCTTATAAGCAAATCCCTGTTATTATGGCAACAGCCAAGGGGACAGAATTTGATAAGGTCCAGGGGTTGGACTTAGGAGCAGATGATTACTTAGTGAAACCTTTTGGGATGATGGAAATGGTGTCTCGAATAAAGGCTGTTTTTCGTCGAACGCAACATAAAGGAAGTCCCGCAACCATTAAAGTGGGAGGCTTGAGCATAGACGTCCATAATTATCATGTGACACATCATCAACACAAGATAGAGCTGACCTTAAAGGAGTTTGGACTCTTGACCCTACTAGCTACCCACCCTAAGAAGGTCTTCACACGACAAGAACTTTTGGACAAAGTGTGGGGAGAAGGTTTCCTTGGGGAAAGTCGAACGGTAGATGTCCACATAGGAACCTTACGTACCAAATTAGGTGAAGCGGGTGCTTATATCAAGACGGTTAGAGGGGTTGGTTATCGCTTGGAGGATAAGCAGACATGACAAGAAAAATCTTTCATTCCATTTTATTAGCGAGTATTGGTGTTTTTTTGGCTTCTCTAATGCGTATTGTGGGGGTCTTATATCGCTATTTTACCCAGCTTCAGATGGAACAACTACAAACCCAAACGGCTTTAGCAGCTCAAGGAATTTCTTACAAAGGTATAGAATACTTTGAAAATCTCAATCTCAATAAGGTTAGGATCACTTGGGTAGATAGTCAAGGTCAGGTTCGTTACGATAGCCAATCAGACTCAGAAGAGATGGAAAATCATCTCAGTAGGGAGGAGATAAGGGAGGCTCTGGACAGCGGTTCTGGAGAGAGTGTCAGGTATTCATCTACTTTGGCTCAAAGCTCATTGTATGTCGCTAAACGACTGGATGATGAGACCGTTGTTAGACTATCTGTTAGCCAAAATAGCAATCTTCTGCTCTTGTTGAGAATTCTTCCAGCTACAGCTTTGATTTTTGTGTTAGCCTTTCTTTTATCGTTGATGGTAGCTAAGTACACATCTAAGCGAATCATTGCACCATTAAACCGCCTCAATCTAGATTCTCCCTTGGATAATCAGGCTTATGAAGAGCTGTCGCCCTTATTGCGTCGGATTGACCAACACCAACAAGAACTGTCTCAAAAAGAGAATTTATTAGCCAGAAAACAAAAAGAGTTTGAGACGATTATTTCTAAGATAAAAGAAGGCATGCTTCTTCTTGATGATAGGAGACGAATTGTCAGCATTAATGCTGCCGCCAAAAGCCTATTTGGTGTGGATGAGGACTGCTTAGGTAAATCTATCCTTGAAATCAATAGAAGTCCTTACTTGAATCAGCTATTAGATGAGGGGCTAGCAGGTAAGAAAGGAGAAGGTCTTCTGGTCTTAGGCGAGATAAAGTATAAGACCTTGATCCGTCCGATTTTCTCTGAAAGAACGGTGACAGGATTGGCTATCTTAACCTTTGATGCAACAGAGCAATTGCAAATGGAGCAGTTGCGACGGGAATTTACAGCCAATGTTTCCCATGAACTCAAGACGCCTTTGCATTTGATTTCGGGCTACTCGGAGATTATCAAAAGTCAGCTGGTTTCTGCTGAAGACGTTCAGAAATTTTCAGAAAAAATTTACGAAGAATCTCAGCGTATGGTTCAGCTTGTTGATGATATTATTAAACTCTCCCACCTTGATGAAGCGTCCCAAGTCTCCATGGAAAGGGTTGATTTATACGCCATTGCCAACAATGTTTTGGATAGCCTATCAAGAAAGGCGAGCCAGAAGCATGTTGCGCTCAGATTAGCTGGTCAACCTACCCTACTGGAAGGAAATCCTAGTCTTCTTCACTCAATCATTTATAACCTTTGTGACAATGCCATTAAGTATAATAAAGAAAACGGGCAGGTTCACGTGGCGATTGTAGAAGATGACCAGGCAATTATTCTAGAGGTTACAGATACAGGTATCGGGATTTCTGCTGAAGATAAAGAACGTATATTTGAGCGTTTTTACCGAGTGGATAAGAGCCGTTCTAAAAAAGTTGGTGGCACAGGTTTAGGCATGTCCATCGTTAAACATGCCGTTCACATTCATCAAGCAAGTATCTCTATTAGCAGTGAGATGAATAAGGGAACTAAGATTACAGTTTGGTTTCCAAAACACTAGAGAGCTAAAAACCTTTTCTGCTAGATTGTTGGTCAACAAAGTTAGTTGCAGGATATTCTCTTTTTGAGGTAAGTACGTGTCTTCTTATGGAAGAACCCCTCATTGATACAAAGACAAATCCGACCCCATTTGCTAGGGTCGGATTTGTCTTTAAGTGGACTGTAAGTCATGAGGACAAACTTGCTTGATTTACAGTTGCTCATCTTTATTTGTTTTATCCAGTTGTTCTTGTGTTTCTTTACCTTCCTCAAGGAGGGCCTCGATAATCTTTTTATCCCGAATCGCAACGGAATCATTAATGGTTTGAGCAGATTTAATAATGGCTTGTTCTAGCTGTTTTCGTTGAGAACGTCCGTTATTGATCGCTTTTAGAATCCCCTCATTTTGAGCCACTAGACTTTCAGCAATCTTGGTGACCGTCTCAACGCTCATGTTAGGGCGTTGGGCGGTTTCTTCCATGCGAGGAATAGCATCTTTACTGGTCTCTGCTAGCATTTGCAGGGCAGCATTATTGGCATTGATAATCGTATCTGCGGTCACTTCAGCCTTGACAGACTGTTGCAACATGCCGAGTTGTGCAACGGAAAGTTTCATGGTTGGGATGGTGTTGCGACGAATCATGCCTAGTTTTTGCTTCATATCAGACGAAACCTTGACCAAATTACGCATCTGAGGTGTGGTTGCCCAAGCTACATAAAGGCGACTAATGTAATCTGTCCGCTGTTGTTCAAGCGTATTGACGACTTCGGTCATTCGCATAACCTCTTCGTTTTTAACTTGATAATCTACTGTAGTTGATTCTAGCTTAAGTAGCTCATTTTGCAGGGTATTTGCACGATGGCTCGCTTCCTTACCACTGGCCTCAATAAAGGCAATAACCCCAACTAAATTTTCGATAGAATTCGTGTTTTCTTCGATTAGGAGTTCTGCCGAGACGATGTTGCGAGATAAGGTCTCCTCATTTTTGGCAACATTAGCCGCCAAGCTGTCCATCCGTTTTTCAATGGATTGTGCTTCGAAATAGAAGTCCTGAATATTGGATTTTCCTTGGCGAAAGAGTTTCTGGAGAAGATTAGGTTTCTTTTCAAGGTCTGCTGAATCGGAAACATTTTTATACTTGGAAATAAAACCATTAAGTTCACGATTGGTATTGAGGAGTAACTCATCCACTTGAGGAATCTGAATATTTTTTTGCTCCTGTAGGATGTGATTAACGGTTTTGTTAACTCCTTCAACGACTTCTTTTCCGAAGTCAAGGAGGCTGTTTTGATCCTTAGCAAAGGTATCTATTAGAGCAGGCACCCGATCTGAGATGGCTGTTTGCTGTTCAGGGGTCAACTTTTCATAAAAAGATAGGCTGTTTGTTTCCGTGTCTTTCGTTTGTTGAATAAGCTCAGTAGTTTTATCCGTTTGGCTAGCAGTAGTACTGGCAATTTTATCAATGTCAAAATTAAATGTATCTGTCATGGGAACTCCTTCAAAGTGACTGGCTCACAACTTGAACGTTCATTGTACAAGTCGTTTTTATAGGGGATTAACCTTCTTTTTGGAGAAGGCGGAGGCTGATTTCAAAATTCATCATATCGTTTTCGTTAATTTGCCTAAGGGTCTCTGTGAGACTCTCCGAAACCTTATGGAGGGTCTGTTCAGCTTTAGATAGACGCTCTTTAGCGTTGTAATACTGGTTTGGATCTTCCTTAATTTTGAGATAGCCAGCTAGAACATCTTCAAAATTCCGCATGTTTCCTTCGTGGATGGCTAGCAGTTCAGCCTTATTACCAAGGGTCGTGGCTTCAAGTTTTTCGCTAATTTGTTCTTTGTTTTTTTGGATTTTACTATAGATTTCTAAAATCTCTGGAGCAATTTGTTGGATCTGACGTTGCTTTGCCAAGACCTCATCGCCAGATAGGTCATCAATGTCGTAGAAAAGATCGCTATTATCTGTTTGTTTGGGCCTAAACATGGCCGTCACTTTTTCAGCTTCTGGGAAAAAGTCATTGACCATATCAAGGACACCATCTGCTACATCAGTCAAAAAATGTCCTTTTGGCTTGAGGGCTGAGACGATATGAAGAATTTTAAGGGCTTCTTCATAATGGTCCATTTCAAGTTTGTGACGGTATTTGTTCAGTAACGTTTCTAGCTCTTTGCGTTCTTGATTAATCTTCTTATAGAGCTTAGGATAGTTTGCGTTTTGGTCTTTTTGGTGAAGATTACGGATATAATCCAGTTCTATTTTCATGCTCACAACGAGACGGTCAAGTCGTTTAAGGTCTGATTTTGTTTGATAATGGAGAATCGTGACAACAGTTCCTACGGTAACACCTAGGAGTAAAGAAATGATGATGGCAAATTCGGCAAGTTCTTGCATAGAGGCTTCTTTCTAGAGGAATATGTTAAGAAAGGCAGAACCGCTTTTATCAGGGCAGGTCGTCCTTTTTATCCTATATTAAATTATACAATGAAATGTAGCTCTAGACAAGTCTTTTATGAGTTTCTTCGGTGGGAAATGAAAAGACCTGATATCTTCTAAAGTTAGACATCAGGTTCAAGATAGGAACAGCTTTCTAAAAAAACGGCATCTCAGGTTAGAGTTTTTCAGGGTCTCTCACAATAAGCAGATCTACTTTCGCATGTCGCATGATATACTCAGAAGAAGAACCAATGAGGAGACGCTCAAAAGCATTTAATCCGGTTGCCCCAATAAGAATGAGGTCCACTTGTTCACGTTCAGGGATATCCTTAGCTAGGAGAGGTCTAGGGTCACCGATTTCTAAGATTGCTTTTATGTGAAGTAGGCCGGTTTTTCGTGCTTTTTCCTCGTAAGCTTCTAATTTAAGGCGCGCCTCTTTTTCCAGATTGACATAGACGTCGGTATCAAAAGCGGAGTAGGTATGGAGGGCACGATTATCAATAACGTGGACAATGACGAGTTCAGCTTGGTTACGCCAAGCGATTTTTAGAGCTTTCTCAAAAGCCAAATCAGCCTCTATAGAGCCATCAACTGCCACCATAACCTTTTTGTAAATTTGAGTCATAAGGTATTCCTCCTTTATCTTTATAGTTCTATTTTAACGTATTTTACCCAAAATGTAAAGGGTTACACAAGCAAGTTCTAGCTTTCTATTGTAGATTTGTCAAAAATAAGCTACAATAGAGGTACAATTTTTGGAGGCAACGCTATGAAACTATTTAATAAGTCGTCCAAACTGGATCATGTCGCTTACGACATTAGGGGTCCTGTCTTAGAAGAAGCCAATCGTATGATGGCTGATGGTGAAAAAATTCTGCGCTTGAATACGGGGAATCCAGCAGAGTTTGGTTTTTCGGCTCCTGATGAGGTTATCAGAGACCTGATTGCCAATGCTCGAAATTCCGAAGGCTATTCAGATTCCAAAGGGATTTTCCCTGCCCGTAAAGCGATTATGCAGTACTATCAACTACAAGGGATCCAGTATATTGATGTTGAAGATTTCTATATTGGAAATGGTGTTAGTGAACTGATTTCGATGTCGATGCAGGCGCTCCTAGACAATGGTGATGAAGTGCTTGTCCCTATGCCGGACTATCCTCTTTGGACTGCATCTGTTAGTTTAGCAGGTGGGCGTGCGGTTCATTACGTCTGTGATGACCAGGCCAACTGGTACCCTGATTTAGAAGATATTCGTGCTAAAATTTCGCCGAATACGAAAGCGATTGTTCTTATTAATCCTAACAATCCCACAGGGGCAGTTTACCCTCTTGAGATCTTGACAGAGATTGTAGAAATTGCCCGCCAGCACAATCTCATCATCTTTTCTGACGAGGTTTATGATCGCCTCCTCTTTGATGGGAAACGTCATATCCCGATTGCGACCTTATCAGAGGATGTGTTGACGGTAACCATGTCAGGTTTATCTAAATCTCATCGTGTTGCTGGTTTTCGAGTGGGTTGGATGATGCTTTCTGGAGATAAGTCAGGAGCTCAAGGTTATATTGAAGGCCTCAATATGCTATCTAATATGCGACTTTGTTCCAATGTCTTAGCCCAGCAAGTTGTTCAAACCTCCTTGGGAGGAAGCCAGTCGGCAGATAAGTTGATCTTGCCAGGTGGTCGCCTCTACGAGCAACGCAATTTCATTTACCAAGCCATTAATGATATTCCTGGGTTATCGGCTGTTAAACCACAGGCAGGCATGTATATCTTCCCTAAGATTGATCGTCAGATGTATGATATACCCGATGACGAACGTTTTGTCCTTAATTTTCTCAAGGAGGAAAAAATCCTCTTGACTCATGGTAGGGGCTTTAACATGACAACACCAGATTATTTCCGAATTGTCTTTTTACCACGAGTGGATGAACTGACAGACTTGCAGGAAAAAATGACACGGCACTTAAGGCAGTATAAACGATAAGGCAGATTCTTATCCTGAGGATAAAAGTGTTTTTGTTGCGTCTTTGATAAAAGAGAATAGGGGCTAGGAAAATCTTTTAATGGAATGGCGAAAACAATCAGAAATTTTCTGATAATTCTTGCGACTTAGGGTTTACTTTGATATAATGAGCTTAGCAAAAAGCAAGGTGGAAATTTATGACCAGTCTATTAGAAAAAACTAGGAAAATCACATCACTCTTAAAACATTCTGAGGAGCACCTTCAAAAAGGATTGCCATACAATCCGATTGCCCAACAGTTAGCAGATATTATTGATTGCAACTCCTGTATTATTAGTGGTACAGGAGAGATTTTGGGCTACTTCATGAAATACAAGACCAATAATGATCGTGTGGGAGAGTTTTTCGCTAGTAAGCAGTTCCCAGAGGAATATGTGAAATCTGCGGCTTTAATTTACGATACCAAGTCAAATCTTCCGGTGAGTAGTGATTTGACGATATTCCCAGTAGAGTCAAAAGATATTTACCCTAATGGGTTAACAACGATTGTGCCTATCCATGTCTCAGGTATTCGATTTGGATCCTTAGTAATTTGGCGCAACGACCAACAATTTCATGATGAAGATTTGATTTTAATTGAAATTGCCTCAACGGTTGTCGGAATCCAGTTGCTTAATTTTCAACGTGAGAAGGATGAAGAGAGTATTCGTAAGCGTGCAGCTGTCAATATGGCGGTTAATACCTTATCTTATTCGGAAATGAAAGCTGTATCAGCCATTTTACATGAACTTGACGGCAAAGAAGGGCAAGTGACGGCTTCTATTGTGGCTGATCGTATTGGGATAACACGGTCAGTTATTGTCAACGCTCTACGCAAGTTAGAGTCTGCTGGTATTATTGAAAGTCGTTCTTTAGGCATGAAAGGGACTTATTTAAAAGTTCTTATTCCAGATATTTTTGCAGAAATTGAAAAGAGAGATTATTAGCATGGGAAAAGCACTGATTTCTATTGATTATACCTGTGATTTTGTCGCAACAGATGGAAAGTTAACAGCGGGTTTAGCTGCTCAAGCTATCTCTGAGCAAATTGCTCAGGTTACTCAGGAAGCTTACGCACAGGGGGATTACGTCTTTTTTACCATTGATCTTCATGATGAGACCGATACATTTCATCCTGAGAGCAAGCTATTTCCTCCTCACAATCTAAAGGGGAGCAAGGGGCGTAGTCTCTTTGGCCCATTAGCTGATTTTTATGAAAGCAAGAGATTGGATAATCGGGTTCTTTGGATAGATAAGCGGCATTACTCTGCTTTTTCGGGGACGGATTTAGATATTCGTCTTAGAGAGCGTCGCATTGATACCGTCGTTTTGACAGGTGTCTTATCAGACATTTGTGTTCTTCACACTGCTATTGATGCTTATAATTTAGGTTATCAGATTGAGGTCGTGAGCACTGCAATTGCCTCTATTACAGAAGAAGCTCACCACTTTGCTATTAATCATATGAAAAATGTCCTAGGGGCTACAATTATTGATTAATGGGATGGCTAGTAAACGGCGTTTGAGCGTCGTTTTTTTGTTATCCTGACACGCAGAAGAAATCAAATTATGATATAATACTAAAGACTATGTAAATGAGGGGAAGAGAGATGAAAATTTCTGAAGAAGAAGTGCGTCATGTGGCACATTTGTCAAAGTTGTCTTTTTCACATGAAGAGACAACAGCATTTGCCACAACTTTGACGAAAATTGTTGATATGGTGGAGCTGTTAAATGAAGTTGATACAACAGGTGTCCCCATTACGACAACGATGGCGGAAGCTAAGAGTGTTATGCGTGAGGATATAGCGTCTGAAGGTTTTTGTCGGACAGAGCTCTTTAAAAACGTTCCTGAACACGCCGATAATTATATTAAGGTACCTGCTATTTTTGATGATGGAGGATCAATTTGATGACTTTGCACACAAAAAATCTTGAACAACTCCATGCCTTATTAGTTAAGAAAGAGATTTCGGCAGTTGAACTCACTGAAGCGACCTTTGAAGCTATCAAGAGTCGTGAGGAAGCTGTTGGTTCCTTTATTACGCTTTCGGAAAAAACTGCCTTGGATCAAGCAGCAACTTTGGATAAAAAAGGGATTGACCCAGATAATATCATGAGTGGTATCCCAATTGCTGTTAAGGATAATATTTCTACCAAAGGCCTGCTGACGACAGCAGCGTCGCAAATGCTTGCTAATTATCAGCCAATCTTCAATGCCACGGTAGTAGACAAACTCTATGCAAACGACATGATTGTTATTGGTAAGACCAATATGGATGAATTTGCTATGGGTGGCTCTACTGAAACTTCTTATTTTAAAAAGAGTAAAAATGCTTGGGATCAGACCAAGGTACCCGGAGGTTCATCTGGTGGCTCAGCAACAGCGGTGGCTTCTGGACAAGTACCATTCTCTTTGGGATCTGATACAGGAGGCTCTATCCGACAACCTGCAGCCTTCAATAGCATTGTTGGTATGAAACCCAGTTATGGTCGTGTCTCTCGATTTGGCCTAATCGCCTTTGGTTCTTCACTAGATCAAATTGGACCTTTTTCTAGAACAGTAAAAGAAAATGCTCAGCTGTTGAGGGTTATTTCTGGTCATGATGCCAAAGATTCAACTTCTGCCCAAGTGCGAGAGACTGACTTTACCCAGCTTATTGGTCGAGAGATCAAAGGGATGAAAATTGCCCTGCCTAAAGAGTATTTAGGAGAGGGGATTGATGAGAAAATCAAAGAAAAGATTCTTGATGCTGCTCGTCATTTTGAGAAGCTAGGGGCAGTAGTTGAGGAGGTCAGTCTTCCTCATAGTAAATATGGCGTAGCTGTCTACTACATTATTGCCTCATCAGAAGCATCATCGAACCTTCAGCGTTTTGATGGCATCCGCTATGGTTACCGGACAGAAAACGCCCAAAATCTTGATGAGATCTATGTGAAGACACGTAGTGAAGGTTTTGGAGATGAGGTTAAACGACGCATTATGCTAGGAACATTTAGCTTATCATCGGGTTACTATGATGCCTACTTCAAAAAGGCTGGTCAAGTGCGGACGCTTATTATCCAAGATTTCGATAAGGTTTTTGCCGATTATGATCTCATTTTAGGGCCGACAGCACCAACGGTTGCTTTTGGTTTGGACACATTAAATCATGATCCTGTAGCAATGTATTTGGCAGATCTTTTGACGATTCCAGTCAACCTAGCTGGCTTACCAGGGATTTCTATTCCAGCTGG
>DIXV01000082.1:15337-15661 GCA_002436115.1 Streptococcus sp. UBA6071
TCTATTCCAGCTGGTTTTGTGGACGGTCTACCAGTTGGTCTCCAATTAATTGGACCAAAATATAGTGAGGCAAGGATTTACCAAGCAGCTGCAGCTTTTGAAGCAACGACAGACCACCATACGAAACAACCGCTTATTTTTGGAGGGGATGCCTAATGAATTTTGAAACGATTATCGGCCTTGAAGTTCACGTAGAGTTAAAGACCAACTCTAAGATCTTCTCACCAGCCTCTGCCCATTTCGGCCAAGAGCCTAATTCCAGCACAGATATTATTGACTGGTCCTTCCCAGGTGTTCTTCCTGTTATGAATAAAGGGGTGATTG
>DIXV01000082.1:15811-22494 GCA_002436115.1 Streptococcus sp. UBA6071
TGTTATGAATAAAGGGGTGATTGATTTTGGAATTAAAGCTGCACTCGCTCTTAATATGAGCATTCACCAACACATGCACTTTGACCGAAAGAACTATTTTTACCCAGACAATCCCAAAGCCTACCAAATTTCTCAATTTGATGAACCCATTGGACATGATGGTTGGATTGAGATCGACTTGGAGGGTGGAAGAACCAAAAAAATTCGAATAGAGCGAGCCCATCTTGAAGAGGATGCAGGCAAAAATACTCATGGTACGGATGGTTACTCTTATGTAGACCTCAACCGTCAAGGGGTGCCTTTGATTGAGATTGTCTCTGAAGCAGACATGCGTTCGCCCGAAGAGGCTTATGCTTATCTGACAGCCCTCAAGGAAATCATCCAGTACACAGGTATTTCAGATGTTAAGATGGAAGAAGGTTCCATGCGGGTTGATGCCAATATTTCCCTTCGTCCTTATGGGCAAGAAGCGTTTGGAACTAAAACGGAAATTAAGAACCTCAATTCCTTTAATTATGTTCGCAAAGGCTTGCAACATGAGGTGAATCGCCAAGCTAAAATTCTCCGTTCTGGTGGGCAAATCCAGCAGGAGACCCGTCGTTACGATGAAGCAACTGGTGAAACAATCCTCATGCGGGTTAAAGAGGGGTCATCGGATTACCGTTATTTCCCAGAACCTGACCTCCCCCTCTTTGAGATTGAGACTAGCTGGATTGATGCTATTCGCTCCGAATTACCAGAATTTCCTAAGAGTCGTCGAGAAAGATACGTGACTGAATTAGGGTTATCTCCTTACGATGCTGATCAGTTGACCGTGACGAAGGACTTGTCTGATTTCTTTGAAGAAGCCGTTGCTTTAGGTGGAGATGCTAAGTTGGTATCCAATTGGCTTCAGGGTGAAGTGGCTCAATATCTAAATGCAGAAGGAAAAACACTTAGTCAGATCCAATTGACCCCTAAAAATTTACTGGAGATGCTTGACTTGATTGCAGAGGGAACGATTTCCTCGAAGATTGCTAAAAAAGTTTTTCTCCATCTAGCTAAAGAGGGAGGATCAGCACGAGACTATGTGGAAAAAGCAGGGCTGATTCAGATTTCGGATCCAGATGTTCTTATCCCAATTATTCAGCAAATTTTTGCAGATAATGAATCAGCGGTAGCTGACTTTAAATCAGGCAAACGAAATGCAGACAAAGCTTTCATAGGCTTTCTTATGAAAGCGACAAAGGGACAAGCCAATCCACAAGTTGCTCAACAATTACTGGCTCAAGAATTGAGCAACTTGTAAAAAGAAGAAAGCCTATCAGATTAAGCTACCTGTTTTATTGAAGACAAGGTAGCTTTTCTCATGCCTGATAGACGCTTAATTGATTTTACGAAAAAGAATGGCCTACGGGCTAGCGCTAAAGGAGGCATGGGTCAAGGTCAAGGAATTGGTAGAGTATTGAATTGCTTTAGTCCTTTTACCCTTGTATTCGGGTTCGTAAATACAAAAAAATATTTCCTTAGGCAGTTCTATTTTTCGTAAGAAATCTCCCTAAACCCTGTATTTTTGCACTTAGATTAAGAAGTATGGAGCCATCTTTTCTTAAGGTGTCTTTTTGTCTGTCTAACTGTTTGTTGTTGGTTTGTTATTCGTATCAAATGTGGTAAAATGAAAGGGCAAAAAGGTTTAAGAGATTTAAGGGAGGGTCATTTTATGGAACAAAGAGAAGTCAAACCAGAAGTGATTGCATCACGTTACCAGAAGGTAGCAGTTGGCATTGCCCAGAGAATTATAGAGGGCAAGTATTTAGTCGGTGAAAAACTCAAGTCACGGTCGACTATTGCGAGTAATTTTAATGTCTCACCCGAAACCGCTCGTAAGGCTATTAACGTCTTGGTTGACTTAGATATTATGGCGGTCAAACAGGGCAGCGGGGTAGTTGTTCTATCGCGAGAGAAGGCTGAGGAGTTCTTAGAACAGTTTGATGCTAGCGTTGCTGCGAAAGAATTGCAGAAGGAAATTCGAGACAATTTGCTAAGGCAACGAAAAGAGATGGAACACTTAAATAGTTTAGTAGACAGTTTAATGTCTCGCTCAGCCATGGTCCGAAAGAAATTCCCTTTGGATCCCTTTGAACTAAAGCTGGATCAAGAAGCTCCTCAAACGGGACAAAGCATCAGCGAACTTAATGTCTGGCATCAAACAGGAGCGACCGTCATTGCAATTGAACATGAGGGCGAATTACTCCTTTCTCCAGGTCCTTACGCCAAAATAGAGGCAGGTGATACCTTATACTTCGTTGGGGATGAATTATCCTTGCCACGGATGAAAAATCTATTTGGTATGGAGGATGAAAGATAGTAGACTTCCTATGAGATAGAGTACGAAAGCCCTTAAATTCTACTGATTAGAAGCCTTACCTAAAGCAGACTCCTTCCTAGGTCACCTATAGCAAGAAACAATAAAAAAACAAACTCTCACGCCGTAAAAAACAAGCACTCTAATGCTTATTTACGGGGTGTTTTTTCGATTCTCTCTCCAACTGAGAGCCTGATAGGCCAGTTACTTGCCGATTGCTTAACGTCGTCACTTTGATGAAAATCCACAGAGTACCTCAGTTGAATCAGTAGAGAGGCTTTTTAGACTTCTCTACCTTATTCTTTGACAAAGTGACCACATAGTTATATAATAATGTGGTCTCTTAAAAAGATATGTAATTGATATGCGACAGCATAAGATGAAGAAAATCTGAACAAAGTAGATGCTTGGCTTTCTTCTTGCTTTTGTTGCGTTCAAAACATATCCAAGAGGTTGAAAAGAACTGTCTTTAAGATTAAAGTCAATGGATGATTATTCAAAATGAGAGGTTATCTCCCTTTGTGGTACTGTTAACCTTTAGTTGATGAATAACAGGAAATCGTCCTAAGCTACTCACCGACAGTATCAGGTGACATAAGAAGAGATGGTGAGTAGCTGACATGGGCTGATGAGTGCTTGAAAGACTTCCTAATCTCAGGTGATTTCTCCAAGTAATTTGCTTGGAGATAAGCTTTTAGCCAATTGTCAACAGTAATAAGATAAGGAGAGCTATTTTGAATAAAGTAGAAGTAAAACATTTAACTAAAATGTTTGGAAAAAGGCAGCGTCAAGCCATAGAAATGATGCGAAAACACAAGACTAAAACGGAAATTTTTGAAAAAACAGGAGTAACTATTGGTGTCCATGATGTGAGTTTTGAAGTGAAAGAGGGGGAGATTTTTGTTGTCATGGGGCTTTCTGGTAGCGGGAAGTCAACCTTGGTTCGCCTTTTGAACCGTTTAATTGACCCGACGGATGGGGAAATCTACATTGATGGTCAAGATATTTCTAAAGCAGATGATGCAGAACTTAGGGAAGTTAGGCGACATAAGCTGAATATGGTCTTTCAAAACTTTGGTCTCTTCCCCCATCGAACAATTTTAGAGAACACGGAGTACGGTTTAGAGGTTCGAGGTGTTCCTAAAGAAGAGCGACAAGACTTAGCGGAAAAAGCATTGGATAATTCAGGGCTTTTGCCTTTCAAAGATCAATACCCTAATCAACTTTCTGGAGGAATGCAACAGCGTGTTGGTTTGGCCCGTGCTTTGGCAAACAATCCGGAAATTCTCTTAATGGATGAAGCTTTTTCTGCTTTGGATCCTATGATTCGTCGTGACATGCAAAATGAATTGCTTGACCTACAAGCTGACCAGCAACGAACCATCATTTTTATTACTCATGACTTGAATGAAGCTTTGCGTATCGGTGATCGCATCGCTCTGATGAAAGATGGGAAAATCATGCAGATTGGTACTGGGGAAGAAATCCTAACCCAACCTGCTAATCAGTTTGTTCGCGATTTTATCGAAGATATTGATCGCTCAAAAGTCTTAACGGCACAAAATGTCATGATTCCTGCATTGACAACTAATATTGAAGTAGATGGCCCGACTGTCGCACTTAACCGCATGCGTAAAGAAGAAGTGAGTATGCTTTTAGCAGTTGACCGAAGGCGGCATTTGCTAGGAAGTATTACAGCCGAAAATGCGCATAAAGCACGCAAGGAACACTTGTCTCTAAAGGATGTTGTTGAGGAGAATATCAAAACGATTTCTCCAGACATGTTGGTGACAGATATTTTCAATGAAATCTATGATGTGACCACCCCATTAGCTGTCGTAAATGCTAAAAACCGCTTGGCGGGTGTTGTTATTAAAGGAAGTGTCCTTGAAGCTTTAGCTGATAGTACAGAAGATGAGGTCAATGACGTTCAAGCAGACCTTTCGGCATCTAAGAAGGAGGTAGAACGTAATGGATAAGATATTAACCCAACCAATTCCTTTAGCAGACTGGGTTGAAGCAGTAACCGATTGGTTGACCAACACTCTGTCAGGGCCTTTTTCGGCCATTCAGACGGGCGGTCAGGCTGTGATGGATGGTATGACCAATACACTTTTGTTGGTACCAGCCTTAATCATGATTCTACTTCTTACCATTTTAGCCTTTAGCCTTTCTAATAGGAAATTTGGTTTTACAAGCTTCGTTCTCTTTGGCTTGCTTTATATTTATAATCAAGGCCTGTGGGATGATTTGATGAACACAGTGACCTTGGTTTTGGTTGCTAGCCTTTTGTCAGTCGTTATCGGGATTCCTTTAGGGATATGGATGGCCAAGAGCAATCGAGCAGAAGTGATTATCAAGCCTTTACTTGATTTTATGCAAACCATGCCTTCTTTTGTTTACCTAATTCCAGCAGTTGCCTTCTTCGGTATCGGCATGGTGCCAGGTGTTTTTGCTTCTGTTATCTTTGCTTTACCACCAACTGTTCGCATGACGAATTTAGGGATTCGACAGATTCCGACAGAATTGGTTGAAGCATCAGATTCGTTTGGTGGCACTAGAAGACAGAAACTCTTTAAATTAGAATTACCCTTGGCTAAAAGAACCATTTTAGCAGGAATTAATCAGACACTAATGCTTGCACTATCAATGGTTGTCACCTCCTCTATGATCGGCGCACCTGGTTTAGGGCGTGGAGTTCTCTCAGCCCTCCAACGCTCGCAGGTCGGTAATGGCTTTGTGAATGGTTTGGCTCTTGTTGTGTTAGCTATTATCATTGATCGTTTTACCCAGATGATAAATCGTCAGAGTCAACCTAAACCTAAAAAGAGTGATGCAAGGCAAAGAAAGATTGTTTTACTGACATCGTTCGTGGCTGTTTCGGCCTTGTTTAGCTTCTTCTTTATTAATCAGAACAGTTCAGACCAAAATAAGATTAAGTTAGCCTATGTGGAATGGGATACAGAGGTTGCCTCAACCCATGTTATAGCAGAAGTTTTGAAAGATCAGGGCTATAGTGTTGAAGTGACTCCGTTAGACAATGCTGTTGTTTGGAAGTCAATTGCTGATGATGAGGCTGATGCCATGGTGGGTGCCTGGTTACCCTCAACTCATGAAGAGCACTACGCGCAATATAAAGAAAGCCTGAAGGACTTAGGCCCTAATCTTGAAGGAGCTAAATTAGGTTTAGTTGTCCCAAGTTACATGACAGCTAATTCCATTGAAGACTTGTCTACCGATGCCAAACAAACCATTACAGGTATTGAAGCAGGAGCAGGTGTGATGAAAGCGGCTGAACAAACCATTGCAAATTACCCTAATCTTTCTGGTTGGAATTTACAACCCTCTTCATCTGGAGCGATGACAACAGCTCTTGATCAAGCGATTAAAAACAAGGAAGAAATTGTAATTACAGGCTGGTCTCCTCATTGGATGTTTGCCAAATACGACCTCAAGTACCTTGACGATCCAAATGGAACAATGGGTGGTGCTGAAACCATCAATACAATGGTTCGCTCTGAATTAGAAGAAGATATGCCAGAAGCTTATGCTATTTTAGATAAATTTACTTGGACAACCAGTGATATTGAAGAAGTCATGTTAGAAGTCAGTCAAGGGATAGATCCCTCTACTGCGGCAAAAAATTGGATTAAAAGACACCCTGACAAGGTAAAAGAGTGGCTAGAATGATTCAAGCGCAATAAAGTCAAGAGATTGGGACTAACTTCAAAACAAAAACAAGAAAATTCATAATGAATCGGCACCTCAAGGATTAGATCAAACTTCTAATCTCTGAGGTGTTTTCTAAGGACCTGATAAATACAGAGTATAAGTGCAGAAAAATCGCTAATCGGTCAATCGGTTTAGAATTAAGATGAGACAGACGGCTTAATCTCATAAGAGAGAAAGTTTTGATTTTACATCTGGTCTACTCCCCCTTTTTGTTCCTTTTATGGTAGAATAAACTGATACTATTTTTGGAGTGACTTGTGAAACTAGAAAATTACATCCCAGACTTTGCCCTTGAGGCAGTCTATGATTTGACTATAGAAGATTTAGATAAGCATGGGATTCGTGCGGTCTTAGTTGATTTAGACAATACCCTTATCGCTTGGAATAATCCTGATGGAACACCAGAGATGCGCTCTTGGTTGCATCGGATGCAGCGTGCAGGAATCACGATTGTTGTTGTGTCTAACAATACAGAAGAGAGAGTTAAGCGAGCTGTAAAGACGTTTGGCATTGCTTATGTCGCTTGGGCCATGAAACCCTTTAATTATGGGATTAAGAAAGCCATGAAGCGCTATAAGCTCAATTCTAAGGAGACTGTTATGGTTGG
>DIXV01000082.1:22653-26569 GCA_002436115.1 Streptococcus sp. UBA6071
TAAGCTCAATTCTAAAGAGACTGTTATGGTTGGGGATCAGCTGATGACCGATATTCGTGCGAGTCATCGGGCTGGTATTCGCTCAATCCTTGTTAAGCCTTTGGTTAAACATGATTCCAATAAGACCAAGTTCAACCGCTGGCGAGAACGAGGGGTTCTAAGAAAAATAGAAGAGCAACAAGGCCCTATTCTATTTAAAAAATCACTTTAAAATGGAGAAGACATGAAAGAAGAATTCTACTGCATCGGTTGTGGTGCTAAAATCCAGACGGAAGATGAAAAAAAAGCTGGTTTTACTCCTAAATCTGTACTTGAAAAAGGCTTGGCATCAGGAGACTGTTATTGTCAGCGTTGCTTTAGGTTACGCCATTATAATGACATTACTGATATCCAGATGTCGGATGATGACTTTTTAGCCCTTCTTCATGAAGTCGGTGATAGTGATGCATTAGTGGTTAATGTTGTTGACATTTTTGATTTTAATGGATCTGTTATTCCCGGACTTAGTCGCTTTGTCATGGGCAATGATGTGCTTCTTGTTGCAAACAAAAAAGATGTGCTTCCCAAGTCTATTAAAGACAAAAAAGTCATACAGTGGCTGGCTGAGCGTGCCCATGAAGAAGGGCTACGTCCAGTGGATATTGTCTTGACCAGTGCCCAAGATCAGCAAGCAATCAAAGAGTTAATGGATAAAATTGAGGTCTTACGAAAAGGCAGAGATGTCTACGTTGTTGGTGTGACCAACGTTGGGAAGTCGACCTTGATAAATGCGATTATCCAAGAAATTACAGGCCAAAAAGATATCATCACAACGTCACGTTTCCCAGGGACAACGCTTGATAAGATAGAGATTCCTTTAGATGATGGTTCCTATATTTTTGACACTCCAGGAATTATCCATCGTCATCAGATGGCCCATTACCTCTCAGATAAAAACTTAAACTATATCAGTCCTAAGAAGGAAATCAAACCGAAGACCTATCAGCTTAATCCTGAGCAGACCCTGTTCTTAGCTGGTTTAGCACGTTTTGATTTTATCGCAGGTCAAAGGCAAGGAATGACAGCTTACTTTGACAACAACTTGAAAATGCATCGAACGAAGCTGTCAGGAGCAGACGCTTTCTATATCAAGCATGCAGGGACTCTCTTGATTCCGCCTTCCAAAGAGGAGATGGCAGAATTTCCTGAGCTGATTCGTCATGATTTTGTCATCAAAGAGAAGACTGATATTGTTTACTCGGGGTTAGGCTGGATTCGGGTTCAAGGGTCAACTAGCCAACCTGTGACAGTCGCTGCTTGGGCACCAAAAGGGGTCTCGGTCATCCTACGAAAAGCTCTCATATAAGAAGAACTGCTTAAGAATGCATCTAGAAAATAAGGAAAATTAGAAATTATGGTATTAACGTCCAAACAACGTGCTTTTTTGAAGAGTGAGGCACACGACCTCAAGCCAATTATCCAAATTGGGAAAAATGGGCTCAATGATCCTATCAAAACAAGTGTCCGTCAGGCACTCGATGCACGCGAGTTGATTAAGGTAACCCTCTTGCAAAATACTGATGAAGATATCCACGAGGTGGCAGAGATTCTTGAGACGGAGATTGGCTGCGAGACTGTTTTGAGAATCGGTCGGATTCTTATCCTCTATAAGGTGTCTGCTCGCAAAGAGAATCGAAAACTGTCTGTAAAGGTCAAGTCGCTTTAAGATTAAGTAGACCAACTTCATATAGGTAGAGTACAAAAAGGGAGTGACAACTTCAACGGCTATTATTGAGCGTTAATCAGTCAGTTACTTGTTTCTCAAATGCAAAATCAGAGAGCCATTTGTAGACTTCAAGCAAGAACATTAGAACTTTAACCTACATTCAATCAGTTTTACAAAAGGAGAATGCTTCATGACACTTGAACTTTTAACCCCTTTTACCAAAGTTGAGTTAGAAGATGATAAAAAAGAGAGCAATCGCAAACAAATAGGTATTTTGGGAGGAAACTTTAATCCTGTCCACAATGCCCATCTCTTGGTGGCAGATCAGGTCTATCAGCAATTAGGACTTGATCAGGTGTTGCTCATGCCAGAGTATAGTCCACCTCATGTAGATGGGAAGACTACGATTAGTGAAATCCATCGGCTTAAGATGCTGGAATTGGCTATTGAGGGGGTTGAAGGACTAGCTATTGAAACGATTGAACTTGAACGTCAAGGGATTAGTTATACCTACGACACGATGAAGCTTCTAACAGAGAAAAATCCTGATGTTGATTATTATTTTATCATCGGGGCAGATATGGTTGATTACCTGCCTAAGTGGTATAATATCGATAAGCTTATTGATTTAGTCCAATTCGTTGGTGTTCAACGTCCCAAATACAAAGCAGGGACCTCCTATCCCGTTATCTGGGTGGATGTTCCTCTCATGGATATTTCTTCCAGTACCGTGCGTGACTTTATTGGCAAGGGGTGGAGACCAAATTTTCTTCTCCCACAACCCGTTTTAAATTACATTGAGAAAGAGGGGCTTTATCTATGACTTATGAAACTTACTTAGGGTTTGAACGTGAGGTTCTTTTGGAAAAGATGCGTGGCATAATGGGGAAAAAACGCTTTAATCATGTATTAGGTGTAGAAAAAGCAGCTATCCATTTAGCAGAGATTCACCAATATGACACTGAAAAGGCAGGGTTGGCAGGTCTTCTTCATGATTATGCTAAGAAATTTCCAGCAGAAACCTTTCTGGACCTTATTGAGAAGTACCAGCTGGATCCAGAGCTGAAAAAATGGAACAAGAGTGTTTGGCATGGTATGGTAGGCATTTATAAAATCAAGGAAGATTTGAACTTTACAAATGAAGAAATCTTACGAGCAGTTGAAATTCATACGGTGGGTGCTGCTCAGATGACAACTCTTGATAAAATTGTCTATGTGGCAGATTACATTGAACCAAACCGCAACTTTCCAGGTGTGGAAGAAATAAGAGGCATTGCAGAAAAGTCCTTAGATAAGGCAGTAGCCTATGAAGTATCAAAGACAATTGCCCACTTGGCCAATAAGGCCTTGCCTATATTCCCCCAAACTCTAGAAACTTACAATGCTTTTATACCTTATTTAAGAGAGGATTAGAATGAACGAAAAAGAATTAGTCAAATGTGTTGTTAAAGCCGCCGATGAGAAGCGAGCAGAAGATATAGTGGTACTGGATTTGAGAGATTTAACCAGCGTAACAGACTATTTTATCATTGCCAGCTCGAGCAATAGCCGTCAGTTGGAAGCTATCGCAGATAATATCCGTGAGAAGGTCAAGGCCGCTGGAGAAGATGCCAGTCGTATTGAAGGGGATAGTAAGGCTGGCTGGGTTTTACTGGACCTCAACGGTGTTGTCGTTCACATCTTTTCAGAAGATGAACGTGAGCATTACAATTTAGAAAAACTATGGCACCACGCTCAGCTAGTGGATGTAGCCCCTTATTTAAATTAACAACACTAACCTTGTTCGTTGAACAAGGTTTTTCGCCCGTAGGAGAATTTATGGCAACAACTTATGAAAGGTTTGCAGCTGTTTATGATAGTATCATGGATGACAGCTTGTATGACAAATGGACGGCTTTTAGTCTTCGTCACTTTCCAAAAGGAAAAAAGAAGCTCTTGGAACTAGCCTGTGGGACAGGCACTCAGTCTGTCCGCTTTGCTCAGCTTGGTTTTGAGGTGACGGGTCTTGATCTGAGTGCAGACATGTTGAGGATCGCCCAGAAGCGTGCCTTAAAGGCTGGAGAGGCTATTACATTTTTAGAAGGAAATATGTTGGACTTGTCACAGGCAGGCAAGTATGACTTGGTGACCTGTTATTCGGACTCTATTTGCTATATGGAAGACGAGCGTGCAGTTGCTAATGTTTTCAAGCAGGTCTATGACAGCTTGGAA
>DIXV01000082.1:26742-28751 GCA_002436115.1 Streptococcus sp. UBA6071
CCAGGTCTATGACAGCTTGGAAGATGGCGGTATTTTTATCTTTGATGTGCATTCTATTTATCAGATGGATCAAGTTTTCACAAACCACAGCTACCATGAGAACGCAGAGGGGTTTGCCTTTGTTTGGGATACCTATCCTGATGAAGCACCTCATTCGATTGTTCATGAGTTGACCTTCTTTATTCAGGATGAAGATGGGCGATTTACACGTTTTGATGAGGTACATGAGGAAAGGACCTATGAGCTCTTGACCTATGATATCCTTCTTGATCAAGCGGGATTTCAACAGGTTAATGTCTTTGCGGACTTTGAAGATGAGTTGCCGACAGCAACCTCAGCCCGATGGTTCTTTGTAGCGGAGAAATAGATGGCAATTACAGGTATTATTGCAGAATTTAATCCCTTTCATAATGGGCACAAACACCTACTTAATCAAGCCAAGGGATTGAAGGTGATTGCCATGTCTGGAAACTTTACACAACGTGGCGAGCCAGCTCTAGTGGACAAATGGACAAGGGCACAGTTGGCATTAGAAAATGGAGCAGATTTAGTGGTTGAGCTCCCTTTTCTCGTTTCAGTTCAGTCAGCAGACTATTTTGCTCAAGGGGCGATCACTATTTTGGAGAAAGTCGGTATAGATTGCTTGACTTTTGGGACAGAAACCCTTCTCGACTACCAAAATCTCTCAGCTATTTACAGGAAAGAAGGGCTGTTGATGGAAAGTTTTCTTCAAGACTTGCCTAAGGACCTCTCATATCCGCAAAAGGCTCAATTCATGTGGGAGCATTTTGCTGGTATTGATTTTTCAGGGAATACACCAAATCATATTTTGGGGCTTTCTTATGCCAAGGCGTGTGCAGGAAAATCTATTTCTCTTCATGCTATCAAACGAATTGGAGCTGCTTTTCATTCAGAGGAAAAAGAAGAAAGAATCGCCTCAGCAACTGCTATCCGTAAGCATATAACTGATCAGGTATTTATAAGGCAGTCAATGCCAAATGCGGACTTAGTCCTCAATTCCCCTCAAGTGACATGGGAAAACTACATGGAATTGCTCAAGTATCACCTTGTTATTAATCCCGATTTGACGAACATTTTTCAGGTCAATGACGAACTTGCTAGCCGTATTTGCAGAGCTGCTAAGAATGTGACAAATGTGGAAGAATTGGTGGATCTGGTCGCTACTAAACGCTATACCAAGGCACGTATTCGCCGTATCTTGACCTATATTCTGGTTGGGGCTAAGGAAAGTCCCTTGCCAGAAAGTCTTCATGTATTAGGTTTTAGTCCCAGAGGACAAGCACATCTAGCGCATATCAAAGATAAGGTCAAACTGGTGACGCGTATTGGTAAAGAGGCTTGGGATCCAATTACCCAACAGGCTGATCAAATTTACCAATTGGGAAGAAAAGAGATAGCAGAACAGAATTGGGGACGCTCACCTATTAGATTCTCTGTCTAGGTCAAAAGATAAGGAATTTAGAGGATTAGTCGCTCAAGATGATACTACTAAATGCTATTGGGCAAAAAGCTAACCTGAAAGAACTCAGGGATGCAGGATGACTAATTATGGTCAAGACTGGATTTTGCGGTTGGGTGAAGAAGCGTATATAAGAAAGTGTTTATCTTTAAGGAACAGGTCCTTGCTTTGATAGAGAGAAACAAGAAAAAGAGTCTGCAAAGAGATTAGCAAGTGAGATTCACTATATTTATTGGACGATTACGGATGTTTTATTGTTTAGGTTTTGGCCTACTAGTGAGGTGTGGTATAATAGCAACATGAAGATTTTACTCTATTTAGAAGGGGAGAAGTTGATTTCCAAATCTGGTATTGGCCGTGCGATCAAGCATCAAGAACGTGCCTTGACTTTGGCTGGTATTGATTACACAACGAACCCTAAAGATGATTATGACATCGTTCATATCAACACATACGGCTTTAAGAGCCTTTATCTTTTGCAGAAGGCAAGAAAAAAGAATAAGAAGGTTATTGTTCACGCTCACTCAAC